>JAAVIE010000050.1 GCA_014799325.1 Oscillospiraceae bacterium | reverse complement strand
TCTTATACTTGCCCACTGCCTTTACATTATCGGGCTTATCGGGGCGCTTGTCGGGCTTGGGAGTTACGGTAATGGGATCGCAGTAGCCGCTGCTCCAGGTACCGTTTACAGACTGAACGGATACAGCATAGTCTGTGTTGTTTACCAGATCTTTTCCGCCGAAAGAGCTTACAGAAAGGGAATTGCCTGTTACCTTAACAGTTTCAAACTTTTCCCCAAGCTTTATCATAACTTCATAGCCTGTAACGTTTACGCATTCGTCCCAGTTCAAAGTGAACTTCTTACTGCCCGCTTCCGCGGTTAGGTTTTCGGGAATATCAAGAGCGGGTTCGGGGATCCTGTCCTCCATGCCGTTTACAAATTCAACGTAGGAGATCTCCGCAAGATTATTGTTATTGAGCATTCCAGAAATAACGATCGTTACCTTTTTAACAGCTATCTGTGAACCCAGGTCGATCTCGATATTGCCGTGATCGTCCTGCTCAACAGTAACATTTTCGCTTTCAAGAAGATGATGTACACCATATTCAATGGGAGCCTGAACGGTGTATTCAACGCCGTCCTCTTCATAAACTATGTCAAGTGTGCCCTTAGAAATTGGGTTGTTCTCATTAACACAGATAACCAAACCGTCTGTGTGGGAAGCCGCGCCGATTTGAGCAATGTTTATTTCTAGGGAAACGGGGTTTTCGCTTGAAATAGGCTGACCGTTTTCGGCTGTAAGTCTTACAGCGCCGTCATTGGTGAAAAGCCCCTGAATATCGCCTTCAACCTCTGTGCCTTCTCCTGCATTTGCGGAAATTACAGAGGAGGGAATGGAGATCTCGGGAGTAGCTAAAATATCGGCATCGATCTTGTAGCCCTTAGCTAAATATTCCAGATCCACCAGGTCAAACTCGCCGTCGCCGTTTAAATCGGTGGCGTTTTCCGTCTTATTTGCATCAACGGCTTCTACAAGAATATCCTTGTCAACGTCATTAATAACACCATCATTGTTGACATCGCCTATCAGCAGGGCGCCAGGGTGCAAAGCATTTTCCTTGTAATCGAAGCCTTCAATAAAGCCTGTCAGCAGCTTTACAGAAGTAGCCTGTGTACCGACTTCAAGCTTTTGTACATAGTCGGCAAAACCGGGAGCGCTTACTTTAAGAATATATTCTCCGGGAGCAAGGTCTCTGAATGCCGCCTCGGTCTTGTTTTCCTCGCTGTGTTCGGAGGAAAACAGTATCGTCTGTGAGCTTGTCTTGGAATCCTCCCCAGTGATCTGGGCTGTAAATTCCACATCGCCGCTCAAAGCTAATGCGGGCGCCACTGATACGTTGATCTCTCCTGTATTGACGGGGCTGCTTGGTGCTTCGGGCAGCTGAGCAACGATATCAAAGCCAAATCCGAACAACATGGCCAAAGATACCGCTATTGCCAATACATACTTTACAGTTTTGTTCATAGTGTTTTCCTCCTTATTTATATTTTACAGGGAGTAATTTTTGATATAGTAAGACCAAAGTCTTTTGTTTATTGCATTATAGCACATATATTGGAAGTTTTCAAGAATTTTTTGGCAATTATTAACAAATTCTATGATTTGATGAAATGGACGTACCGAAAAAAGTGTTTATGTGAACAAAATGACAAAATCGCTGAAAATCACATTTTTTCGCATCAAAAGTGAAACTTTTTTCATAAGTTTGATTTCCAGGAACAAAAGAGCAGCGCAGTTATTCTACTTATAGTATATTTTGATTTTTAAAAAGTCAAATACACTATATTTTGAATAACTGTGCTGCTGAAACTGTTTTATTGATCTTTATGCAAAGATGTGAGGCGGTCTGCTGTTTTATTTTTCCTTATCCTTAAAATTCACCGTTACCTCTCCGATACCCGTATCGATTTTAAACTTATACTTACCCTCGGAAGAATGGATCGGTGTCTGACCGTTTACACGAACATTTCCCACACCGCTGTCCACGTCAAAGCGGTAATCGGAGGTATTGCCGTAAACCGTCATTCTAACTTCGCCTATACCGTTGTCGATATCCACATCTCCGTTTATCTCTCCCGAAAATTTAAATGAACCGACGCCGCCGTCCATTTTTAAGCCTTCGCATATCACATTCTCGGCAATGATCTCTCCCACTCCCGCGTTGAAATCAATTTCTCCGCAGTTTACATTATTCATATTGACAGCTCCTGCGCCGTTTTCCAAGATAAGCTTTTTCTTGACTGTTAAATTTTCGATCTCAAACTCCCCTGCGCCGTTACTCATTTTAAGTTCATCGGATATAAAATCTTTTATTTCTGTTGTACCTGCTCCGTTTGAAATAACTGTTTTATCAAAAGTCATATCGTCGGGCAGAGTTATGATGATTTCCGAATCGCTTTTCCAAGTGAAAAAGCTGAAACCGCCCTTGTACTTGATTATTGCGGTATCGTTCTCTTGATTCATTGAAAATCTGTTGCTGATTATGTTTTTTGTGCTGACCTTGATTTCGTCAACATTTCCGGTTTTTATTATAAGACTGCCGTACTCCACATCAATTTTCAGATTTTTAATATCTTTTTTATCCATTGTGCCGTTTCCTCCCGATAGATCAAATTCATTCGAATCGTTGACATAATAATGCACACCGTCCCAATCGATATTGATACCGCCAAAATCACGCAAAATCCCCCAGCCACCGATACAGACCGCTATAAATATGAGCAGGATCCCGAAACCAACCATTGAGCCGCCAACGATATATTTTAAAGTACCCTTTTTCATTTATTCTTCTCCTCTCTTCCCGTTATTTTTCTGAAAAGCTTTCCTATTCCTCTTCCCATAGCAACTATTCCCTTAGCTATAAGCTTGTAGAGGGGCACTATTGCCAAGGGGAACATTCCGGCACACACAAAGGCTGTTCCTATCAGCATAAGTCCGATAGCGGGTTCCCGGACAATTCCAATACAGCCCGCAATAAAGAAAGTTATTGCACATACGCCCAAAGCGGCAACCAATGAGACAACTACAGCGATCATCGCCACAACGACACCTACAACAGCCGCCAGCAGTCCAAGCCAGATAGGGGAGGACAGCACCAGCAGAATTACCACCAAAGCGATCTGTGAACCCGACCACTTTCCGCTCTGCTGAACGGGAGGGGGATTTGTATTATAGCCGTTGTTATAGCTGTAAGCGGGATTTGCATTATTAAAGGTATTTGCTCCGTATTGTCCCACATTTTGGTTGGGTGAATTTACACCATTCTGGCTCCAATTTTGGTTTGTTGGATTTGCCCCATTCTGATCAACGCCATTCTCATTGCCCTGATTATAAGCGGGATTATCCCGGTTGTTTTCCTCCACAATAGATTTAGCCAACTCCTCGGGAGAGCCGAACTCCGCAATGACCGACTGCTCGTTCTCAACTCCGGCATCGTCAAAAAACTCCTCATAATACACCATTGCGGCGTCACGCTCGTCCTCGGGCAGGGGCGCAAGAGCAATTCTCAGGCGGGATAAAAATTCGATTTTATTCATTTATATTCTCCTCTCCTTGAGAAAACAGTATGTTCTCAATTTTCTTTCTGTGCAGCTTCCAGTCCTCTCTGTACACCTCAAAAGCCGCATGACCCTTGTCGGTTACTCGGTAGTACCGCCTGTTTCTGCCCTGGAATTCCTTATCGTAGGTTTCCAGAATATCTTCTTTCTGTAACCGCCTGAGTACGGGGTAAAGGGTGGATTCGGACACCTCCACGGCGCTTCTTATATCCTGTGTGATCTTATAGCCGTAGGTATCTTCCTTTGCCACCACCGCCAGCACCAATGCGTCAAGCAAGGCTGCGTTTACGGGAAATGACATAACGTTCTCCTTTCTGTTGTCTGTTTTATAGTATGGCAGTTTTTTATTGGATTTTTATTCCTCGTGTGATATTATATCAGATATAATATATGTTGTCAATATAATATTGTAAAAATATAGTTGGTCTATAAGTACAAATAGAAGAACAAATTTTTGTTTATTTTGTTTATAATGCCATAATGACAGAAATTTATCCCCAAAAACAGAAAAAACAAAAGCACCCCGAAAACAGGGTGCTAATGCTTTATAAATCATAGAGGAGGTAATTATGTGATCTACTTAATAATACGCACACTAAGGACAGCCTCAACAGCCTTGAACTTCTCCATAAGACCGTCGGTATTGCCCTTAACGTCTAAAACGGTGTAAGCAATATCTTTCTTGGACTTGCTCTCCATATTCTCAATATTGACTTTAGCTTCGGAGGTAACTGAGGAAACCTTGCTGATAAGTCCCTCCACATTCTTATGGATAATGCAGACCTTAGCGTCACCTGCAACTGTTGTCATAGACACGTTGGGGAGATTTACGCTGTTGGTGATATTGCCGTTTTCGATATAGTCCATAAGCTCTTTACAAGCCATAACAGCGCAGTTATCCTCACTTTCGGGAGTGGAAGCACCCAAGTGGGGAAGCGCGATAACTCCCTCAACACCGATAAGCGCGTCGGTGGGGAAGTCGGTAACATACGCTGCCATACCGCCGTTTTTCAGCGCTTCGATAACAGCCTGATCGTCAACAAGATCACCTCTTGCAAAGTTCAGAATGCGCACAGTTTTCTTCATGGAAGAAATAGCTTCTGCATTTATCATGCCCTTTGTTTCGGGAGTAAGGGGAACGTGTACCGAGATATAGTCGCAGTTCTCAAAGATCTCTTTATTGGACTTAACATACTTTACCTTTGTGGAAAGGTGAAGAGCGCCCATGACCGACAGGAAGGGATCCGCGCCGTACACCTCCATACCCAGGTCAACAGCCGCGTTGGCAACCAAAGCGCCGATAGCCCCCAAACCGATAACACCTAACTTCTTACCCTTGATCTCAGGACCCGCAAACTGGCTCTTGCCTTTTTCGACAAGCTTTCCTACCTCATCGCCCTTGCCCTTTAAGGTCTTAGCCCACTCCATTGCAGCGGGAATTTTTCTGCTGCACAGGAAAAGGGAAGCAACTACCAATTCCTTAACCGCATTTGCGTTAGCTCCGGGAGTGTTGAAAACTACAATACCCTTTTCACTGCACTTGTCAATGGGGATATTGTTTGTGCCCGCGCCCGCTCTTGCAATGGCAAGAAGTCCGTCGGGCAGCTCCATATCGTGCATGGAAGCGGAACGAACCAGCACCCCGCAGGGGTTTGTCACATCTTCACCCACCTTGTACTTGCTCTTATCCATTAGATCGGTACCGCATGCGGCGATCTTGTTCAGTGTCTGTATATTGTACATTGTCTCATTCTCCTTAGCCGTTATTCTTCTCAAAATCGGTCATAAACCTGACCAGAGCCTCGCAGCCCTCAACAGGCATTGCATTGTATATGGAAGCTCTCATACCGCCTACACTGCGGTGTCCCTTGATGTTGACAAAGCCGTTTTTCTTTGCTTCTGCAACGAACTTTGCGTCCAGCTCCTCATTGCCTGTTACAAAAGGAATATTCATAAGAGAACGATCCTCGCCCTGAACGGTAGCCTTGAACATTTTACTGCTGTCAAGGAAATCGTAAATGATCTTAGCCTTCTTTTCGTTATGTTCCTTCATTGCGGTAAGACCGCCCTTGCCCTTGATCCAATCAAGAACAAGTCCAAGAAGATAAATAGAATATGTAGGAGGAGTATTGAACATAGAGCCGTTGTCAACATGAGTTTTATACTGTAACATGGTGGGAACATTGCTGTCCTCGGGAAACTCGCGTACGAGATCCTCACGGATAATTACCACGGTAAGACCTGCGGGACCCATATTCTTCTGTGCGCCCGCGTAGATAAGACCAAATTTGCTTGCATCAACAGGCTCGGAAAGAATGCAGGAGGACATATCAGCAACCAAAGGCACATCGCCTGTTTCGGGAAGCTTGGAGAACTTAGTGCCGTAAATGGTGTTGTTAAGGCAGATGTGGAAATAGTCAGCGTCCTTGTCAAACTTGCTGCTGTCCAATTCGGGAATATAAGAGAAAGTCTTATCCTTTGAGGAAGCCACTGCGTTAGCCGTGCCGAATCTTTGCGCTTCCTTATACGCCTTTGTTGCCCACTGTCCCGTTACCACAAAGTCCGCCTTGCCCTTTTTCATAAGGTTAAGAGGGATCATAGCAAACTGCATTGAAGCGCCGCCCTGCAAAAACAGCACCTTGTAATTGTCGGGAATGCTCATTACCTCGCGAAGTGAAGCCTCGCAAGCGTCAATAATTGCCTGATACTCCTTTGAGCGGTGGGACATTTCCATGACCGACTGACCTGTTTCACCATACTCAAGCATTTCCGAAGCGGCCCTTTTGAGAACCTCCTTGGGCAGCATGGCAGGACCTGCGCTGAAATTGTAAACTCTCATTGTTGTTGCCTCCGTTTTTTCTTTTTTTATATAGCTGCTGTTTTACAGCAATGTTTTAGTATTTTAAAACGTTGATATGCTTACTCAATATCATTATACTTTAAATTGCTAAATTTGTCAATAGGGAATATTTGTTCACTCAGGAAACTTGGCGGTAATTTACTGATTTAAAAAGAATTTCAAAACAGTTGTGTTAAAAACTGTTTTTTATAGCATGTTATCCTCTTGAATATACGATGCCTTTTTCCGCATCAATAGTAACGGTGGTACCGCTCTTAAGTATCTGCACGGCATTTTCCGCCCCAACGATAACGGGAATATCCAGTGACAGGCCAACAACTGCCGCATGGCTGTCCTTACCTGTCTTCTCGGTAATAATACCTGCGGCGGATTTCAGAATACGCATAAGACTGTTGTCTGTCTCGGGAATAACAAGAATATCCCCGTTGGCAAAGCTCCTGACAGCCTCCTCGGCAGTTCTGGCAACGCAAAGGGGCGCAGTGGCTGTCTTTTCGGTAATGCCCTCGCCGCTGACCAGCACATCTCCCACCACATGTACCTTCATCAGGTTAGTGGTACCGCTGACACCCAAAGGAACGCCTGCGGTAATAACTACCAGATCGCCGTTTTCCAGATAGCCTTCCTTGACCGCGCAGTCAACGGCATGATTGAACAGATCGTCGGTAGTCTCCATTATCTTGCTCATAATAGGCACAACACCCCAGCTAAGGCTCAACTGACGCCATGTCCTTTCATTTGGAGTGCAGCTCAAAATAGGTCTGTTGGGACGGTACTTTGACAGCAGCTTTGCAGTGCCGCCCGTAGTAGTCACGGTCAGGATAGCCTTTGCATTCAGATCAAGGGCAGTGGTAACGGTAGCGTGGCTGATAGCGTTTGTAACATTCTCCGCCTTGTCCACTTCTCTGTTGTAAAATCTTTTGGAATAATCTATATTGTTCTCGGTGGTTTCCGCGATCAGCGCCATAGTCTTGACAGCATCAATAGGATAAAGACCTGCGGCAGTTTCTCCCGACAGCATTATAGCGCTGGTGCCGTCATAAATCGCGTTTGCAACGTCAGTGGTCTCCGCGCGGGTGGGGCGTGGGTTCTTTATCATAGATTCCAGCATCTGGGTAGCGGTAATGACCTGCTTTCCCGCATTGTAGCATCTCTCAATAAGCATCTTCTGTAGCTTGGGGATATTCTCAAAGGGTATCTCAACGCCCATATCTCCTCTGGCTACCATTATACCGTCAGCCACTCTCAGAATGTCGTCAATATTGTCAACGCCCTCTTGGTTTTCTATTTTGGCGATTATCTTGATGTCCTTGCCGCCGTTTTCCTCCAAAATTTTTCTTACTTCCAATATATCCGCATCACTGCTGACAAAGCTTGCGGCAATAAAGTCAAATCCCGTCTCACAGCCGAAAATAATATCGCTTCTGTCTCTCTCGCTGACATAGGGCATAGACAGCTTTGCGCCCGGGAAGTTGCAGGATTTGTTATTGCTGAGAAAACCGCCGTGTACTATCTTACAGCGTATATCGTCTCCGTCGGACTTTGTGTCGATCTCAATGACCTTCATTTCAATAAGACCGTCGTCGGCAAGTATTTTCGCGCCGATGTCGATGTCCTTAGCCAAATTCTTGTATGTAATGGAGACTTCCTCGGCAGTACCCTCCACCTCTCTTGTGGTAAGGGTGAAGATCTGACCGTCTTTCAGCTCCACTTTTCCGTCTTTGAACTGCTTAACTCTCACTTCGGGTCCCTTGGTGTCAAGAAGGGAAGCCACAGGCAGACCCAATTCCTCCCTGATCCTTTTTACCTGATTGAAAATTTTCAGGTGTGTTTCGTGGTCTCCGTGGGAAAAATTCTGTCTTGCCACATTCATGCCCGCTTTCATAAGCTCTCTGAGGACATTGTCATCGGCAGTAGAGGGACCCATGGTGCATACGATCTTTGTTTTGCGCATAGTTTTTTTCCTTTCTATATGAAAATTTTATTATTCCTGTTTATAATTATAATAGTATTATATTGGTTAAAGGGCTTTTTGTCAATAGAACCAAATATGTGCTAATGCACAGTATTTCAAAAAAAGGGCTTAAATTCGGGAAATTATATTGACATCTTTCAACAAAAATGCTAAAATAAAAACAATAGAATGCATTATTTTGTTAATTGTGCCTATTGTGTTTTATTACAAAGTGCTTTGGAGGATCCATTTTATGAATTCGAGAATCGGAAGAAAGCTGCTTATATCCATTATATTATGTATAGTGCTGACAGTAGCTATCGTAAACACCACCACCGTTTCCATGTCAACGTCCTACAGCGATTCCCTTATGATCATGCACACGGAATCGGGTCTGAATATTCTGAAACAACGTTTTAACGACCAGTTGGACGACCTTTCCGACATATACGACGTATTGGAAGCTTCTGATGTCGTCACCGTTGAGGGAGCTGCGGAGGCGCAAGAGATATGGGATTCTCTTGACCATTATGAAAGTGATTTTGCCGCTTTTTACGACGCAAGCGGAAACATATTCTGGAAAACCGACAATTACAAGCTTGGCAGCTTCTCTGTAAGCAAGGGAAGAAACGGCTACAGCGGACTTGTAGATGATTCCACAGCAGGGCTTACAATGCAGTACACACAGGCTATCGTCAGCGAAGGTACTGTTATAGGAACGGCGGTAGTAGGCAGAAGCCTCACCGAATCCGCTTGGCTCGACCAGGTCAAAAGCGAAATAAGCACAGAAGTGACTGTCTTTAACGGAAAGACCCGCTGCGCCACCACAGTGGTCAACGCTTCGGGCGACAGAGCAGTAGGCACTGATATGTCGGCAGAAGTAGCTGCTGCCGTTATCGAAAAAGGCGACAACTATCAGGGAACAGCCGATATTTTAGGTCAGAAGCACTATGTTTGCTATGAGCCTGTAAAAGATATAGACGGCAATATTGTAGGCGCATTATTCGCAGGCTATTCCTCGGCTCAATCCGATTCGCTGAAATACTCCATGATCATCACTTCTATCATCGTGGCTGTAGTAGTTGCGGGCATTGCCCTGATAATAATCAGCGTAATTTCCATAAAAGCCATTCTTGTACCTATCAAGGAAGCGGAAAAGCTGGCAGACAGCATGAGCAAGGGCAACTTAAGCGACCCCGATCCCGATTACCGGTTTGCCAACGACGAGCTTGGCGACTTTGTACGGAAGCTTGAATTCACAAAGAAAACTCTCAACGAATACATAAGCGATATAAACCACGTTCTCACCGAAATGTCCGTTGGAAACTTCACCGCAGAACCCCGGATAGAATATATCGGCGACTTTAAGTCCATAAATACAGCATTTTATGAGATCGAACGCTCACTGAGGGAGATCATCGGCAGCATCGGACAATCCTCCAAGGACGTTATGATGGGTTCACAGCAGATAGCGGAGGGTTCAAAGGGTCTTGCCGACGGTACCACAAAGCAGGCTGCCGCTATCCAGGAGCTGTCAGCTTCCCTTAACGAGATCGCCGAAAAGGTAGAAAGCAGCGCCGCAAACGCAACAGAGGCAAGCAGCGTTTCACGCCAAAGCTCCGAAAAGATCAAGTACCAGAACGGCGAGATCGAAAATATGCTTGACGCCATGAACGAGATCAAGGAAAGATCTGACAAGATCAAAAACATTATCAAGGCAATAGACGATATCGCATTCCAGACCAACATTCTCGCCCTCAACGCCGCTGTTGAAGCCGCAAGAGCGGGAGAAGCAGGCAAGGGATTCTCGGTAGTAGCCGATGAGGTAAGGACCTTGGCAGCAAAGAGCGCGGAATCCGCCCAGCAGACCGGCACTCTCATTACTGCCACCATTGAAGCGGTAGACAAGGGAACCGAGATCGCCAACACCACCGCTGAAATAATGAAAGAAGTGATCGAGCTGTCTGCCCGCACAGATGCATATATCAGCGATATTTCCATGGCAATGGAGGAAGAAGCAAGCTCAATAGATCAGGTCAAGGTCGGCATAGAGCAGATCTCCACCGTTGTACAGCAGAACTCCGCTACCGCTGAAGAAACTGCCGCTTCCTGTGCAGAACTCAGCAATCAGTCCTATAATCTGGAAATGCAGATCGACAAGTTGAAGGTGTAAAGAGTTAGATCTAAAGAAAGAGCTGAATTTAGGCTAAACATAATAATGTATATAAAAAGGGGTTGTAAAAGCAGCCCTTTTTTATTCCAAACTTTTAAAAAAGATATAGCTTTTTTCAAAAACGACAGAGAGGAGAAAAACAATGCCCTTTACTATGATCCGACAGGATATAACCAAAATGAAGGTTGATGCAATAGTCAACGCGGCGAATACCGATCTGGCTATGGGCGGTGGAGTTTGCGGAGCGATATTCTACGCCGCAGGAGCAGATAAGCTGCAAAAAGCTTGTGACAGGCTCTCCCCCATAAATACGGGAGAAGCGGTCATAACACCCGGATTTGCTCTTCCCGCAAAGTATGTTATTCACACCGCAGGACCTGTATACAGGCAGGAAAAACCCGAGGAAAGCGAAAAACTGCTGCGTTTGTCCTATACAAATTCTCTTGAAACAGCCTTAGATAACAAATGTGAAAGCATAGCCTTTCCCCTGATATCAAGCGGCATTTACGGCTATCCCAAGAAAGAGGCTTTGCAGGTGGCAGTTTTGGCAATAAAGGATTTCCTGGCGGAACACGATATGGAAGTGTATCTGGTGATCTTCGACCGCAATTCCTACGAGGTCAGCGAAAAACTGTTGAAAGATGTGGAAAGCTACATTGATGAAAAATATGTTGAGGAACACTATGTCAGCCGTTTTGAGGAGGACACCGCAGACAGGGGTCTTGTCAGCCTTAATGAAATATCCCCCCGTGTGCCTAAAGAGCTATCGCAAAAACGCTCCTTTGCCAAAAAAGCGACCCTAACAGCCGCTAACACTTTAGACAACTTTATCGAAAAGTTGGACGAACCTTTCAACACCACACTGCTTAGACTCATAGACGCAAAGGGAAAAAGCGACACCGAGGTTTACAAACGCGCCAACATAGACCGAAAGCTGTTCTCCAAGATCCGCACAGGCAAAGGCTACACCCCAAGCAAGCGGACGATCCTTGCGCTTGCCATAGCCCTTGAACTGACCCTTGAAGAAACGGACGATCTGCTGGAGAGAGCAGGATATGCCCTTTCCCACAGCCAAAAATTTGATGTAATAGTAGAGTTTTTCATTATAAACGGCAAGTATGATATATTTGAGATAAACGAGGTACTTTTTAAGTACGATCAGCCCCTTTTGGGAGCGGGTTCCTGATGTCGCTTTAAAAGCGACCATATACAAGTCCTTCTGCTGTATTATATAAGTACAACATAAACACAGCCAAAACAGGAGGGCATTTATATGAAAAAGAATCTGACGGAATTAGTATTTATCCTTGACAAAAGCGGCTCAATGAGCGGACTTGAAAAAGACACTATCGGCGGCTACAACTCCATGCTGAAAAAGCAAAAGGAAGAGGACGGAGAGTGCGTTATCACAACAGTTTTGTTTGACAATAACTATGAGCTTCTTCACGACCGCATCGACATACGCGCAGTAAATAAGCTGACGAAAAAGGACTACACAGCAGGCGGCTCAACGGCGCTCCTTGACGCTATAGGCAGAACAGTCAATAAGATAGGAAAAGCACAGCAAAACACCGCCGAAGACTACCGTGCAGAAAAGGTGATGTTCGTCATAATAACAGACGGCGAAGAAAACGCCAGCAGAGAATATTCCTCAAAGCAGGTAAAGGAAATGATCCAAAGGCAAAAGGAAAAATACGGTTGGGAGTTCGTTTTCCTTGGAGCAAATATAGACGCAGTGGAGACTGCGGAGCGATTCGGAATAGATTCCGACAGAGCCGTAGACTACGTTCCCGACAGAAAAGGAACAGAACTGAACTTTATCGCAATGAATGAGGCAGTATCTTCATTCCGCAAGACCAGCGTTTTGTCGCCGAAACCCCTGGATATGATAAGAAAGGATATGAAGAAGAGGGGCGGGCGAAAATGATCGGGAGCAAGTGATTTTTTGAGCATATAAATTTAAAATAAAGCAGGCTTTTTGTCAAAAACATGAGCCTGCTTTTTATAATTCTCTCCAAAATAACAACTTGTATTTTCCAAAAAATTATGTTATACTAAATACCGATATTTTAAAAAACACCATAAAAAACAAAAAACGGAGCATCAAATGGCAAATAAAAATTACGGCGACAACAGCCTTGTATCCCTGAAGGGCCCTGACCAGGTACGAAAAAGACCTGCGGTAATATTCGGCTCGGACGGCATAGAAGGCTGCGAACATTCGGTATTTGAGATCCTCTCCAACTCCATAGACGAAGCAAGAGAGGGCTACGGCAAAAAAATAATCATCACCAAATTTTTAGACAGTTCGGTAGAAGTAGTTGACAACGGACGCGGAATCCCCATTGACTACAATAAAAACGAGGAAAAATACAACTGGGAGCTTGCATTCTGCACCCTGTACGCAGGCGGCAAATACAATAACAACGACGGTGACAACTACTCCTTTGCACTTGGCTTGAACGGTCTCGGCTTGTGCGCCACACAGTTCTCCTCCGAATATATGGACGTTATAAGCGATAACGGCACATGGCAGTTTGAGCTAAGCTTCAAGAAAGGCTTTAACGTGACCCTTGAAGAAAACGAAAAGGGCTTTGTGAAGAAAAAATCCACAGGCACAACGGGAACAACGATCAAATGGAAACCCGACCTTGACGTATTTACACAGATAGACATAAGCGACGAGTATTACAGAGATGTTTTAAGACGTCAGGCAATAGTAAATGACGGCTTGGAATTCGTTTTCCGCAGGGAAGTTGCGGCAGGCGAATTTGACGAGGAAATTTTCTGCTACCAAAACGGAATAGAGGACTATCTTAAAGAGATCGTGGGAGAAAATGCCCTCACAAATCCCCAGATTATGCAGGCTCAAAAGCAAGGACGTGACCGCGAGGATAAAGCCGAGTACAAGGTAAAGCTTAAGGTTGCCTTTGTTTTTTCCAATAAAGTAAAGCTTATCGAGCATTATCACAACTCCAGCTGGCTGGAACACGGCGGAAGCCCCGATAAAGCTTTAAGGCAGGCTTTTGTGTCTCAGATAGACGCATATCTGAAAAATAACAACAAGTATCAAAAAGGCGAAAGCAAAATAACCTTTGCCGATGTGGAGGACAGCCTTGTTTTCATCTCCTCCAACTTCTCCACTCAAACCAGCTACGAGAACCAGACCAAAAAAGCCATAAACAACAAGTTTATCCAAGAAGCAATGTCCGATTGGCTCAAGCACAATCTTGAAATATACTTCATGGAAAACCCGGACGAGGCGATTCGCATCTGCGAACAAGTCCTTGTGAACAAGCGTTCCCGTGAAAATGCGGATAAAATGCGCCAGAATATCAGGAAAAAGCTTGAGGGCAATATAGATCTCAGCAACCGTGTTGAAAAATTCGTTGACTGCCGCAGCAAGGACATTGACAAAAGGGAACTGTATATAGTGGAGGGCGACTCGGCGTTAGGTTCGGTAAAGCTTGCCCGCGATTCGGAGTATCAGGCAATAATGCCGGTCAGAGGAAAAATTCTCAACTGCTTGAAGGCAGGCTACGACAGAATATTTAAAAGCGAGATAATCACCAATCTTTTAAAGGTGCTGGGCTGCGGAGTTGAGGTACAGAGCAAAGCCAATAAAGATCTTTCCAATTTCAGCCTTGACAATCTTCGCTGGAATAAAGTTGTTATCTGCACCGATGCGGACTACGACGGCTATCAGATACGCACACTTATTCTGACAATGCTGTACCGCCTTACCCCCACCCTCATTCAGCAGGGCTATGTGTATATTGCGGAATCGCCCCTTTATGAGATAGAATGCAAGGACGAGACCTTTTTCGCCTATACCGAAGCTGAGAAAAACCGCATAGTAAGCGATCTGGAGGGAAAAAAGTACACCTTGCAGCGCTCAAAAGGTTTAGGCGAAAACGAACCAGAAATGATGTCCCTTACCACCATGAATCCCGATACAAGACGTCTGATAAAGGTCATGCCCTCCGATGTGGCGGCTACGCAGGAGATGTTCGATATGCTTTTGGGCGATAATCTTTCCGCAAGAAAAGACTATATCGCCAAGTTCGGCAGTCAGTATCTTGATATTATCGACGTAAGCTGATCATTCATATAAAGTAAATGTAAATGGAGTAGAAATTGAAAAAGAACAGTAAAAACCAATCACCAAAAAAACCAAGCAAGGGCAATTACCCCAAGGCATATATAGAGGGAGCGGGAATAGTAGCCGAAAAGCCCATAACCAACACCCTTGAAGAAAACTATATGCCCTACGCTATGAGCGTAATAGTATCCCGCGCCCTGCCTGAAATAGACGGCTTTAAGCCCTCCCACAGAAAACTGTTGTACACCATGTACAAAATGGGTCTGTTAAGCGGAGCAAGAACCAAATCCGCCAACATAGTCGGACAGACTATGCGCCTTAATCCTCACGGCGATATGGCAATATATGAAACTATGGTGCGCCTTACCAGGGGCAACGAGACCCTTCTGCACCCCTATGTAGACAGCAAGGGCAACTTCGGAAAGGCATATTCAAGGGATATGTCCTTTGCCGCAAGCCGTTATACCGAAGCAAAGCTTGACAAGATCTGCACCGAGCTTTTCTCCGACATAGACAAGGACACGGTGGATTTTGTACCCAACTATGACAACAGCATGCAGGAACCCACACTGCTGCCCGCAAAATTCCCCTCGATCCTTGTTAATAATAATGTGGGAATTGCTGTTTCCATGGCAAGCAACATCTGTTCCTTTAACCTTACCGAGGTGTGCGAGACAGCCGTAAGCCTGTTGAGAGATCCCGACCACGATATTATTTCTACATTAAAAGCCCCCGATTTTCCCGGCGGCGGTTTTGTGCTTTATGACGAGGACGAGCTGCGGAGGATTTATCAGACAGGCAGGGGATCTGTAAAGATCAGGGCAAAGTATAATTTTGACGCAGATTCAAACATTATCGAGGTAACGGAGATCCCGCCAACCACCACCGTTGAAGCCATTGCGGACAGAATAGTGGATCTTGTGAAGTTAGGCAAGATAAAGGAAATTTCCGACGTCCGCGATGAAACAGACCTGTCGGGCTTAAAGTTAGCTATCGACATTAAGCGTAAGGCAGACCCCGACGCCCTTATGCAAAAGCTCTTTAAGCTGACCCCCTTGCAGGATTCCTTTGCCTGCAACTTCAACATACTTATCGGCGGCAATCCTAAGGTAATGGGAGTAGGCGAGATCTTAAAGGAATGGACAAATTTCAGAACAGGCTGTATCAAGCGCCGCATTACCTTTGATCTTGGCAAAAAGAAAGAAAAGCTCCACCTGCTCATGGGCTTGCAGAAAATACTTCTCGATATTGACAAAGCGATAAAAATAATCCGTGAGACAGCCGAGGAATCGGAGGTAGTTCCCAATCTTATGATAGGCTTCGGTATTGACGAGGTCCAAGCGGAATATGTGGCGGAAATAAAACTGCGCCATATCAACAAGGAATATATTTTAAAGAGATTAGAGGAAATTAACGATCTGAAAAACGATATTTCGGATATGGAGGACACTCTCGAAAGCCCCCGCCGCATCAAAAATATCATAATCTCCGACTTAAAGGATATTATAGAGAAATACGGACAGCCCAGACGCACCTTACTTTCCTACGATACCGAGGAGATTGAGATAGAGGAAGAGGAAGAACCCGACTTTACGGTAAACATTTTCGTAACAAGAGAGGGCTACTTCAAGAAAATAACTCCCCAATCCCTCCGTATGAGCAGTGAGCATAAGCTAAAGGAAAACGACGAGATAATCCTCTCACAGGAGATCTCCAACAAATGCGATATGCTGTTCTTCACCGACAAGGCGGTGGTATATAAAGCTAAGGTAAGCACATTTGAGCAGACCAAGGCAAGCACTATGGGCGACTACATTCCCGCAAAGCTGGAATTTGACAATGGAGAGGGAATTGTTTTCACGGCGGTGACCTTGGACTACTCCGAAACCCTTATGTTGTTCTTTAAAAACGGCAAAGCGGCAAAGATACCCCTGTCCTCCTTTGAGACCAAGACCAACCGCAAAAAGCTCGCCAACGCCTACAACACGGACAGCCCCTTGGTGGCGGCTTTTGTAATCAAGGAAGCCACAGACTTTTTGTTACAGTCAACAGCGGGAAAGATAATCATCTTTAATTCCGATCTGTTGATGTCCAAATCCACCCGCGACACCCAGGGCGTTCAGGTAATGCGCCTTACCAAAGCCGAGTTGGATTTTGTAAAAATTTACACCGAAGGCAGTCTTGAAAATGGGGAAGAATTCGTGGTGAAAAATATCCCCATGGCAGGAAAAGCGGCAGACTTTAACGCAGGGCAGATGACCTTTGAATAAAAATTCCCGAGTTGAAAAACACCCCTCAAACCCCTTTATAAAGCCAATGCAACCGGCAGTTGACAAATTGTAAGGCACGGGTTGGTGGCAATTATTCCGAAAAAAGGCTAAGATCATATCAAAGAACCGAAAGCATTTATATCAAGAAAACCAATTTTCACGAAAGGAAAAAATTATGATTTTAGCAGACAAAATTATCAGGGAAAGAAAAAGGCTTGGTCTCTCACAGGAGGAGCTGGCGGAGAAGATGAATGTTTCCCGTCAGGCAGTGTCAAAGTGGGAGGGCGGTCAGAGCATACCCGAAATTGAAAAAATATTGCAGCTTTCCTCACTTTTCGGAGTTACCACCGACTATTTATTAAAGGACGAGATAGAAGCTGTTCAATACACACCGCCAAATTTTACAAGCGGCGTAAGCAGCACACAGGACGAACCGCCTGAAACCGAACAAGCCCCCGTAATTACCCCCGAAAAAGAGGAGGTGACCTCGGAAAACTCCTCCGATGATCCCGCCGATACAGGCGATACTGGCGATTCCGATGAAGTGAGAAAGATCACTGTCAAAGATGCGGAGGAGTATATATCGTGGCGCAGAAGGGCGGCAAAAAATATAGCTTTGGGAGTATTTTTGTGCATATTGTCGGCGGCTATTGTGATATTTACGGGTATCTCTCTTATTATCAGAAACCCTAATGGTGTTATATATCCCGATCCTGCTGAGAGTGCCGATTATACAGATGATATACCAAACTATGATCATATATATGAACCTGCTCCCGATGCATCAAGAATAAATGTAATAAGCGGTTTTCTGCTGATCCCTCTGATCCTCGTTATTACTTTGTCGGGGGTAGTATTGCTTGCATACACAGGCTCAAAAAATTCCCGCTGGACGTTCATTGAAACAGGCAGCTTTGAGATCGAAAAAGCCGCAAGGGAAAGGGTCAGGGAGCATCAGAGCCGTTTCAGCCAAACTTATACAGCGCTGAATGTGGTAGGTGCAGTGATTTGCATACTGTCAACATTTTTGACCTTTAAGATATTGCCCTTTCTGATAGGATCGAATGTTGTTTTCTCCTTGCTTTTGACAATTTTACTTGCAGGAGCAGGAACATTGCTGTTCATTATCGCGGGCGTACGCCACGCAAGTATGCAAAAGCTGTTGAAAGAGGGCAAGTATTCGGTAAAAGGCAGAAACAGCAGTCTTACATTGATAACTTCACTTCTCTATTGGGTATCGGTGATCGTGACTTATACTTTATCAATTATTTTTGCCGATACAGGCTGGCGGGAAAGTGGTTTTTGGCTGTTCCCGGTTGTGGCTGTGGTTATCTTCCCCTTGGTTTTGCTGGTTTGCTACATATTTGAGAATAAGCATAACAAAGCGTGAGGTGCAATTTTTTACAACCCTCAAATCCCTTTATAAAGCCATTGCAACCGTGAGTTGACAAATTGAAAGGTCGGGTTGGTGGATTATTTTTTCGAGAAAGGCTAAAATTTATTACAGAAAAAGCAATAAGCTGACCGCTTAGAAGAAAGGAAAAAACAATATGATTTTAGCCGACAAGATTATCAAAGAGAGGAAAAAGTTAGGATTGTCACAGGAGGAGCTGGCGGAAAAGATGAATATTTCCCGTCAGTCCGTGTCGAAGTGGGAGAGCAATCAAAGCCTGCCCGAAATCGATAAAATATTGCTTATGTCCTCCATTTTCGGAGTTACCACAGATTATTTGCTGAAAGATGACGCAGAACCCGATGAGGCTCATGTACTTAGTACCTCGGAAGATGTAAAAGCCGAAGCGGAAGAAGAAAATGCAAACGAAAATAATTCTGTAATGGTATTTACAAAGGGAAGTAAGACACTTACGATTTCCTCGGATAACTCAAAAGAAAACCAACCGCAAAATATCAAAATTGTCACCATGGAGCAAGCCGAGGATTTTCTTTCAAGCCGTAACAAGGCATCAAAAAATATAGCCTTTGGAACATTTTTTTGTATTCTGTCCATTATTCCACTCCTTTTGCTGGCGGAGGCAAGCGAAGCCGGGCTTGTGCCTTTTTCGGAGGATACGGCGGGAGCGTTCGGACTTGTGTTGATGTTTCTGATACTTATACCTGCCGTTGTTTTATTTGTATATACAGGCTCAAAAAATTCTCCCTATGAATTTCTTGAAAAAGAACCCTTTGAATTGGAAAAGGGTGTAGGTGAATTGGTAACGGAGCACAAAAAGGCTTTTGACAGCAAGTATACCATACTTAATATATTGGGCACTGTTCTTTGTATGCTGTCGCCTATCCCTCTTTTTATCAGCGCTGTCAGTGAAAATGAATTTATTCAAGTTGTATGCTTATGTATAACCCTGTTCATAGCAGGGATCGGCGCGGTTTTCTTTGTTATGGGCGGAGTACGCAATGAAGCTGTACAAAGGCTGTTAAAGGAAGGTGAGTATTCCGAAGCGGCAAAATCGTCAAAAGGCATAAAGGGAGCAGTTGGCGCGATATATTGGCTTGTCATAACGGCAATATATATTTTAATGCAGACCTTGTTGATAGATCAGGGCGCGGACTGGAAAAACAGTCACACTTGGATAATATGGCCTGTTGCGGGAGTGCTTTTTCCTGTAGTAATACTTATTTGTGGTATTATTGAGAAAAACGGTAAAAAGAATAAAATAACCGCAGATGATAAACAGCAATAAAACAAATTCCAAAAAATAAAACAGAATGAATAGCAATAACGTAAAAATTGTTGCTATTTTTTCTTTTATATGTTATAATGATAATATAATTTTCCAAAAACCAAAACCCAACCGCGGAGGTAAAAATGCTCACAGATATTGAAATCGCACAAAATGCAAAAATGAAAAAGGTCAAGGACATTGCCGCAGACTTAGGCATAACCGAGGACGAGTTAGAGCCTTACGGACATTACAAGGCAAAGATCACCGAGGAGTGCATTCAGCGCCTTTCCGATAAGCCCGACGGAAAGCTTATCCTTGTTACCGCCATAAACCCCACCCCCGCAGGAGAGGGAAAGACCACCACCAGCATCGGCTTGGCTCAGGGTATGTATAAATTGGGCAAAAAAGCGGTGCTTGCCCTCCGTGAACCCTCTTTGGGTCCTGTTTTCGGAATAAAGGGAGGCGCAGCAGGCGGCGGCTACGCACAGGTTGTGCCCATGGAGGACATAAACCTGCACTTCACAGGGGATATGCATGCCATAACCTCTGCTAACAACCTTCTTTGCGCAATGCTCGACAATCATATCCAACAAGGAAACGACCTTAACATAGATCCCCGCCGTATTCAGATAAAACGCTGTCTTGATATGAATGACAGAGCATTGAGAAACTGCATTATCGGACTTGGGGGAAAGGTGAACGGCGTTCCCCGTGAAGATCACTTCTGCATAACAGTTGCCACTGAGGTAATGGCGATCTTGTGCCTTGCCGCCGATTTAAAGGATCTGAAGAAAAGATTGGGCAATATCCTTGTTGCCTACACTTACGATAATAAACCAGTATTCGCCAAGGACTTAAAGGCAGTGGGCGCAATGGCGGCACTTCTTAAAACCGCCGTAAACCCCAATCTTGTACAGACCTTGGAGAACACACCCGCCATAGTTCACGGCGGACCATTTGCCAATATAGCTCACGGCTGTAACTCGGTAAGAGCTACAAGGCTTGCTCTTAAATTGGGAGATTATGCTGTAACAGAAGCAGGCTTCGGCTCCGATCTGGGCGCGGAAAAGTTTTTCGACATAAAATGCCGCTTTGCAGGACTGAAACCCGCCTGCACCGTTCTGGTGGCGACTATCAGAGCCTTAAAGTACAACGGCGGCGTTCCTAAAGCAGAGCTT
>JAAVIE010000049.1 GCA_014799325.1 Oscillospiraceae bacterium | reverse complement strand
GAGCTTTTCTATTGCAGAGGAGGTTTTTCCCTTTGCCCTTGCTTCCAGCATTTTTCCGACGGAAATAAGGGTCAGGATAGTTCCCGAGCTTTCAAAATAAAGGTTCATCATATAACTCATTACAAGCTCGTCGTCGTTATGTCCCAAGCCATAGCCTATGCGGTATATAGCGACAATTCCGTAAACCAGAGCCGCCCCCGAACCGAGAGCTATCAGTGTGTCCATATTGGGCGAACCTTTTATAAGGTTGCGGAAGCCGTTTACAAAATAATGCTTGTTAATAAGGATAATGGGAAATGCCAGCAAAAGCTGTGTGAATGCGAAGGTCAGGGCGTTTTCTGTGCCATGGAAAATACCCGGCAGCGGCGCACCCATCATGTGACCCATGGAAATATAAAAAAGAGGAACAAGGAAAATTATCGACCAAATAAGCCGCTTTTTCATTACCTCAAACTCTTTTTTGCGTATCTCGGCGGGGCTTTCTCTTTTTGCGCTGTCGGTCTTCCCCTTGCTTTCCGAGGGGAGAGACGCTGTGTAGCCGCCTTCCACTACTGCGTCTATTATATTCTGTCCCGTGCATATTTTGCTGTCGTAAAGTACGGTCATGGAATTTGTAAGCAGGTTTACTTCCACCTTTTCCACGCCCTTTACCTTGCTGACCGCTTTTTCAACATGGGCTGAACAGGCTGAACAGGTCATTCCGCCTACATTGTATCTTTCTTTTGTGAGATCTCCGTTTTCTCCCATACAAAAATACTCCTTATATTTATTAAGAATAGTATTGCACTATTGATAATTTTTTATCATTTCTCTTACTGTAAAACTATACCACATTTGTACACATTTGTCAATACTCTTGGAAAAATAAAAGGGGCCGTCTTTTTTACAGTCCCATCTATTCCTCAATAGTTTAATCTACAATATCCGCAAAGGCTATATATACCCCGGCTTCGTCCTCAAAAGGAGTAAGATCGGAACAGAGATACGGTACATATAGGTAAAGATAGTTTTCGTCCATATAATACCAATGATTTTCGTCGCAATCGTAGCCATTGTAGCCGAAAGAAACATACAATTGTTTTCCGTACCATTTTTCGGCTGTTACAGGAGGAGTTACTCTGAGGGCAATGGTATTGTCTGTTATGCCATAATGCTCCCTGTCAAGACGAAGAATAAAATCGTGCAGTCTTGCGCTGACACCGCAGTATATCCCGTTTTCCTTTATGGTGAGAACGTTTTCCTCTGCGCGGTCGTCATATTTGTATCTTCCGCGGTAAACCGCAGTATTATCGGAAAAATCTTTTGGAGTAAAGAAAAAATCTTTTTCCGAGGTCATACGTGAAGCAACATCATAATCCGAGATCGCAGTGAATTCATCTATAATGTAAAATGACGGCTGCTGAACGATTATTTTATCTGACAGCCCATCTCTGTCGATGCTTCCGGCAGCAATAAGCTCCATATAATCGTCATATCTTTTCGGAGGATAACGCAGAGAGCTGTATGAGCTGTCCTCCAAGGGCATATCGGGCAAGTCCAGCTCAGGATCGTAAACATACATGTAAACGCGTATATCTCCTTTTGTCGAGTTGTAGATCTGCCCAAGCATTTCATAAAGCAGCGCAGGTGTTTCATCTCTTTTTTCGTGAAATCCCAAGCCTTCAAGCTTGACAATGAGTTCGGGAGACGTCATGCCGAGAAATTTTGATATATCTCCGTCAAAATAAGAGCTGTTGAACTCATTGTAGGTATTAGATGAGACCCTTACGCCGAAATCGAAGGATACCGTTTGTTCCTCAACTTTGGAGTATATCTCCTCTGCCGAGAGATACTTTTCGGTAAAGGCGGCTGCTATCTCGTCGTACTGTCGGTTGTCGGTTATCTTATCGTCGGCGACCAATACGTCGAAGCCGTTAAAGTGAACGACCGCGCCGCAGAGTCTGCCCTTGTCAAACATAAAACCGCCCGAATACACCGGTTCGGCAGAGCGGGCAAGGGGGCTGTCACCGTATTTTTCCTTAATATAGGCTTTGGCTTTGCTTTTTGCGGAAAGGGTTTCGATAAACTCCGAAGGTTGATTTGTCACAGAGCAGAAGAAAACTGTTATGATCGAGATGATCAATATTCCGATTGCCGATAAAGCGATGATGAGTTTTTTCTTCTTTTTTGTCATTAGTCTGCTCTCCTTCCTTATGATATTTGGAAGTGCTGTTTGATTATTTCAGGATCTTGCTGCATATCGGTCTGTTCTTCTGATGAGGCTGCAAATAATCCAAAATGTCCCGACAAAGCAACGGCAAAGCCGCTTTGTCGGGATAAATTTTTATAAATTCTGTATTTTTTGCAGCTCCTATAAAAACAATTAAAGCACCAGCTTGCCGAGATTTCTCTCTCTTCTCCACTCCACATATTCCTCATAAGTGCCGACCTTATCATAACAGCCCTCATCGGTTATTTCTATGATCCTATTGGCTACCGTCTGAACTATTTCATGGTCGTGAGAGCAGAACAGCACATTACCCTTAAACTCGGACAGACCGTTGTTTACTGCGGTTATGCTCTCCAGATCAAGGTGGTTAGTGGGTTGGTCAAGCATGAGAACATTGGATTTGAACAGCATCATGCGGCTGAACATACATCTCACCTTTTCACCGCCCGATAATACGTTTACAGGCTTGAAAACATCGTCTCCGCTAAACAGCATTCTGCCTAAAAATCCTCTCAGATAGGTTTCGGTGGTGTCCTCGCTGTACTGTCTTATCCAATCCAAAATCGACAGCTCGCAGCCGTTGAAGAAGTGGTCGGAGTCTACGGGGAAATAGCTCAAAGATGTGGTGCTTCCCCATTTAAAGGAGCCTTCGTCAGGTTCAAGCTCTCCTGCAAGGATCTTGAAAAGTGTGGTAACAGCGATCTCGTTTTCTGCCAGGAATGCTATCTTATCGGTTCTGCCCATGGTGAATGACAGATTGTTCAGCACCTTTACTCCGTTAACTGTTTTTGTGATGCCGTCAAGCTGTAAAACGTCCTTGCCCACTTCCCTGTCAGGTTCAAAGCTGATAAAGGGATAACGTCTGCTTGACGCGGGCATTTCCTCCACTGTCAGCTTGTCAAGGAGCTTTCTTCTTGAAGTTGCCTGCTTGGATTTTGATTTGTTGGCAGAGAAACGCTGGATAAAGCTTTGCAGTTCCTTGATCTTTTCTTCCGTTTTCTTGTTCTGCTGCTTTATCATCTTTTGGATAAGCTGGCTGGATTCGTACCAGAATTCGTAGTTGCCCACATACATTTTTATCTTGCTGTAATCAATATCCACAATGTGAGTACATACATTATTAAGGAAGTGACGGTCGTGGGAAACAACAATAACGGTACCGAAATATTCAGCCAAAAAGTCCTCCAGCCACGCCACCGCGTCTATGTCAAGGTGGTTGGTAGGCTCGTCCATGAGGATAATGTCAGGATTGCCGAAAAGGCACTGCGCCAGAAGGACCTTGACCTTGTCGTTACCTGTGAGGGTACTCATCTGGCTTTGGAGAATTTCCTCGGGGAGACCTAAGCCCTGTACCAGCTTTGAAGCGTCGCTTTCCGCGTCCCAGCCGTTAAGCTCCGCAAATTCGCCCTCTAAAATTGAGGCTCTCTCTCCGTCCTCGTCGGAAAAATCTTCCTTTGCATACAGAGCGTCCTTTTCCTTCATAATATCGTACAGCTTTTTGTTGCCCATTATTACAGTGTCCTGAACGGTGTACTCGTCAAAGGCGAAGTGATCCTGCTTCAGTACCGACATACGGAGGTTTTTGGGGATAACCACTTCTCCCGTGGTGGGGTCAAGCTCTCCGTTAAGTATCTTTAAAAAGGTGGATTTTCCTGCGCCGTTGGCTCCTATGACGCCGTAGCAGTTGCCTGCGGTAAAGAGCAGGTCAACGTCCTTGAACAGCATATCTCCGCCAAATTGCAGGCTTACATTTGAAACAGTTATCATGGTAGTTTCTTCCTCCCTGTCCTATCTGTCGTTTTCACTTAATATACCAGTATAGTCATTTGTAAAATCATACCGTAATATCATACCATATTATTGTAATATAAGTCAACAAAATTATCCAAAACTGCCTTGATTTGGCAAAAATTTGTTGCAGTTGTATATAAAAACGGGTTTTTTATGCGTTTTTTTGAAATTTATTGTTTCGTGCATAAACTGTTTACACCAAAATTTCCACATTTCCCACTTGCAAAAAAATGAATAATGTGGTATACTTATAAAAAATTTGTAACCGTTTTGTAATAATTTTTAGGACTTTAATGCGATGAAAAATAATAATTCAACAAACAAAAACAGTGTGATTGATGTAATGATCACTGCTATCGCCTTATTTGGCGGGTACATAACAAATACGCTGTACATATTCTTTCGGTTTATCGGACTTACCATTGCTCTTGCGGCAAAGGCTTTTTGGGAAGCTACGGGCAAGGTGAGGAAAAAAGTGGGCAGAAAGCTCGAAAAAGCCTTTATTTTCCTGTTTCGCCCCTTTTACAATACCGCAAAATACATGTACATAGCAGTTAAAAAGGCAAAAAAGGACAACGGCGGCAAGCTGGGCTTTAAATCGGGCTTTGCATTGGCAGGAAACGTGCTTTTCGGAAAAAACGGTATCGCCGTTTTGCTGGTGAGCTTCGCCATACCCGTTATCAGCGTTTTCTTCCTTTTCAGCATCATTGCCTACGCATCTTCTATCAACTACGCTGTCAAGCTGTCGGTCAACGGAAACTTCCTGGGCTACATAGAAAACGAGCAGGTTTTCCTTGACGCAAAGGAAGTTCTCAACGAAAGAATAAGCTACTTTGACAACAGTATTGAGATACCAGCCGAACCCTCCTATTCGGTGGAACAAGTGGGAAATATCGACACACTCACAAAGTATCAGATCGCGGACTTGATCCTTGGCAAGTCGGGAGTTAATCTGGATTACGGCTACGGCTTTTTCATCAATAACCGCTTTTACGGTGCCCTTATGGATTTCACAAATGTAAAAGATACTTTGGACGGTTTGCTTAGTCAGTACAAGACCAACAACGAAAGCGAAATAATCGACTTTGAGGATAATATAAGATATGACGAGGCAGGTCTTTACCTTGCAGACAGCTTTATTGACGAAGATTGGCTTATTGATCTGCTTACGGGTACTTCAAAGCAGTCCTCATATTACACAGTTGAAGACGAGGACGAGGACGCCGAGGGCATTGCGGAAAAGCTGAATATTGATATTGAGGTGCTGGAAAATCTCAATCCCGGTTTTTCCGATATGGAATTTGAGGAGGGCGACAAGATCAAGGTAAGCGAGGAAATACCTTTCCTATCCATAAGCATCACAAGAACAGAGGTTTATAACAAGGAAGATATTCCCTTTGATACCGAGACCTATGACGACTATGATATTTATGAAGGACAGTCAAGAATCGTGCAGGACGGCGAGTTCGGAGTAAATGAGATCACCGCAAATGTTACTTATGTAAACGGCGTTGAGACTGCAAGAAATATTTTGAAAGTCGTCAATCTCAAACAGCCTGTTACCGAGATAATAGCCTTGGGAAGCAAGCAGACCCCCGCAGGAACCATAAAGGACATTCCCTCCGCTTATGAAATGCTTGAATGGCCGCTGAATTACGGCGTAGGCGAGATAAGCCAGTGGACGTACTGGGAAGGCGGATATGACGGACATACGGGAATAGACATCGCCACAAGCTACGGAAATCCCGTTTTCGCCTGCGCAGACGGTATCGTCACTAAGGTGGAATACTCCAACTACGGCTTGGGCTACCACATTTTCATTTATCATGAGGAGCTGGGTATCACCTCAGTTTACGGACACAACAGCGCAATACTTGTGCATGAAGGACAGCGGGTTTCCAAAGATGAGCATATAGCTAATGTGGGAAGCACGGGCAAATCCACAGGACCTCACGTTCACTTAGGCGTTATCATTGACGGCGTTTATGTCAATCCGCACGCTTATCTGAATATTCCCGACGGTGTGCGGATCAATCTGGTTTAAATATTTTAAAAGGGGCTGTGAAAAACTGCCCCTTTTTTGCACCCAAATAACTTGGTGCTGATTTGAGTCCGCTTTTAGGGAAAGTTGGCGGTAATTTGCTGGTTTATAGGAATGTAGTGCTGATTTATGGTTCTCTCAGGAAAGTTGGTGGTAATTAACTGATTTAAAAAGAATTTCAAAATTCCGAAAATGAAGCTCAATGGCGCAAGCGCCAAGAGCTTCATTTTCGGAACCGGACAAAATTTTCTCCGAAAATTTTGTCCTTTTTGAAATTC
>JAAVIE010000048.1 GCA_014799325.1 Oscillospiraceae bacterium | reverse complement strand
AAAATGCGGGCTACCACTCTCACCACTTCTCTGATAGCACGAATTTCAAAAAGGACAAAATTTTCAACGAAAATTTTGTCCGGTTCCGAAAAAGAAGCTCTTGGCGCTTGCGCCATTGAGCTTCATTTTCGGAATTTTTAAATTCTTTTTAAATCAGTAAATTACCGCCAACTTTCCTTGAGAGAGACCAAATTAGCACAACTTCCTTGAGAGAACCATAAATCAGCACAAGTTTTTTGAGAGCATAAAAAGGGGACTGTTTTTTTACAGCCCCTAAAAAAACATTCACCCAAGAAACTTCCTAAGCACCGACATAAATATCTCCATGTCAATAGGCTTAGCAATATGGGCATTCATACCGCTCTTGAACGCCGCCTCCTTATCGTCCTCCAACGCATTGGCGGTCATAGCGATAATCGGCAGATCCTTCACGTCCTCTCTATCCAAAGAACGTATAGTCCTGGTAGCCTCATAACCGTTCATAACAGGCATCTGCACGTCCATAAGCACTACATCGTAATACTTTTCCTCCGCCTTTTCCACCATAGCCACTGCATCGGTGCCGTCGGGGGCAGTCTCAACCACAAATCCCGCTTCCTCTAAGATGACCTGGGCTATCTCGCGGTTCAGCTCGTTATCCTCAACCAGCAGGACGCGTCTGCCCTCGAAGCTCTCCTTTGTCCATTGGGGGAAGCTCTCGTTTTTCTCCGCCATATTATTTGCGGCAAGGAGAACGGTTTTCAGGTCGGACATAAACAGGGGCTTTGCGCAGAATGCGGTAACTCCCGCTTCCTTTGCCTCTTCCTCAATATCCGCCCAATCGTAAGCGGTGAGAATTATGATAGGCGCGTCATTTCCGATAGCCGTCCTGATCCTCTTTGCGGTCTCAACGCCGCTAAGTCCGGGCATCTGCCAGTCTATAATATATGTATGATAGGAATCCCCCTCGCTGAAGGCGGTCTTGGCGCGAAATACCGCTTCCCTTCCCGAGGTGGTCCAGTCGGGGCGCATTCCAAGCTGTTTGAGCATCTTGCAGGCGCTGTCGCAGGTGTTCAGGTCGTCGTCCACCACGATTGCTCTTAAGCCCT
Source organism: Oscillospiraceae bacterium (assembly GCA_014799325.1). GTDB lineage: Bacteria > Bacillota > Clostridia > Oscillospirales > Ruminococcaceae > Ruminiclostridium_E. Next base: position 15,614 of record JAAVIE010000048.1, on the reverse strand, counting down.
CCAGCTCCTTGATGTTGTGGTTGCGGTCATGTTCGGTATTTTGGAGCTTCAATTCCAGCTCGACGGTAAAGGTGCTTCCCTTGCCTATCTCGCTTTCAACGCTGATATGACCGTTCATCATCTCAACGATATTCTTGGTTATTGCCATACCTAAGCCTGTACCCTGGATACCGCTCTGTGTAACTGTATATTCGCGCTCTAAAGGTTCAAAGATATGCTTTACGAACTCCTCCGACATTCCTATACCGCTGTCCTTGACGATAAACTGATAGTTGCCGTAGCCGTGACGGAAGGTTCCCTTCTGTATAATGCGGAAAGAAAGAATGCCCTCGGCGGGAGTATACTTCACCGAGTTGCTCAGCAGATTTATAAATACCTGATTGAGCTTCAAGGGATCGGCTATAATGTTTTCGTTGACTACCTCGTAGGTGTCGATAAACAGTTCAAGCTGCTTCGCCTTGACCTGGGGCTGGATTATGTTTACAAGATTGTGGATTATCTCGGAGATGTTGCACTCCTGCTCCTTGATCTGCACCTTGCCGCTTTCGATCCTGCTCATATCAAGAATATCGTTGATAAGACTCAGCAGGTGGTTGCTGGAAGCCAAAACCTTTTGCAGACAGTCAAGCACCTGGCTTTTGTTGTCGATATGGCTGACGGCGATAGTGGAAAAGCCGATTATTGCATTCATAGGAGTGCGTATATCGTGAGACATATTTGAAAGGAAGGTGGTCTTTGCCGCGTTAGCATGCTGCGCCTGCATCAGGGCGTCCTGCAGCGCCTGGGTCTGCTCTCTCTGCCGCTTCACCTGCTCGGTAATGTCCTTGGAAATCACAAGAACCATTACATCGCCTGTGTTTTCGTCTCTTGTCATGGCAAAGGACTGACGGACGCAGGTCTGATCATTATAGAAGCCGTCGCTCCAATACTCAACGGATATCTCTCTTTTGCCCTCGTCAAAAATTTTCAGCAATGCCTCTGTGTTGACGGTATCTGAGAAAATTTCCTTGGATTCAGGCAGAACAAATCCCTTCCACTTTTCAAAAAATCCCGAAGCCTTGCAGGGCACCGACAATCCCACCCGGGAAATAAAGGAAACCTTTTCTCCGTTCAGAGTACCCACAATATCCTGTTCAATAAGATCCTTGGAAAGATTTATTTCACAGCTGCAGAATGAGTTTGACATAATGGCGGTCTGGTACTGCTGCTCCTTGCGTATTGCCAGGGCTCTTTCCGCCTGAATGTGCAGCTCCTTTTCCTTTATTTCGGTAATATCCTGTCTGGTGAACAGCACCTTTACCGCCCTGCCGTCCGTTCTCTCCAGACATACTATATTGATATGCTCCCACATAGAACGTCCGTCAATGACCGCGCGGCGTTCGTATCTTATATCGTTATGCTCGGACAAAGCCTTTGCAATAGAGTCGGTGCGCATATACTCCAAAAATTCACCCAAGCGGCTTTCCTCGGTGTTCTCGGCGAAATGGTCAACCAGGACCTTATAGTCTCCGCTGTCGGGAATAGCATTGTTTGGGGGCTTTGTTCCAGCCAAATATTCATAGGTATCCTTTTCAAGATCCACCATGGCAAAGCGGGTAAACAGCGTATTTACGCCGCTGAGGATATAGCCCAGCTCCCGGTTTTCCTTTTCCAGCGCCCTGCGCTTGCGATCCATGCGGATTATTATAATTCCTATATATACGGTAAAGAGAACAACAAGCAGGACCAACAGCTCGATACCGTCAGAAGTTCCCTTTGCTATCATACCATGAGTTATTGCCTTGGGGAAAACCTGGAGAAAAACAAAGCTTTTGTCGGGCATGGACGTGACGCAGATATTGTCGGCGTTGCTGGAGCTTCCGCTCATAAATGTGCCGTCGCCGCCCTCTTCAAAGATCTTCTCTACCTCGTCGGCTATGTCCGGATCTATCATTTTTTCCGCCGTCAGCGAATCTATAATGTGCCCCTCATACTGCTTTCCGCTGGAGGTAGCCACAACTCTGCCGTCGGTATAGCACAAAAAAGTCTGAGCCTCTTCGCCGAAATATTCTGCGGTGAGCATAGTTTTCAGATATTTCTCAGCCGAGAATGCGCCTCTGAGTACGCCGAACACCTCATCGCCAAAGTAAACAGGCACATAAAAACAAACCATTGTGGTGTCAAAAAAGTGAGGGTCAAAAACGGCTTCTATTCCGCTGTTGCCTTTGATGCCGTCAGTGTAGAACTTTTTATCTGCCGCGCTGTCAGTCCGTCCGTCGGGAGCATAGTCAACACCGTCCGCATCGGTAAAGAGAATAGCGTCAAAATAGGAGCTTTCCTCCATTTTTTGCAGCATTGACGCTGTTATTACAGGCTCGCTGATATTGCTTTCAACAATATATGAATAGGTCTTGATCTGCATCAGCGCGTTATCAAGCTCGTCATTAAGCTGCTGCGTTTTCAGAATGGCTGAATCCGTAGCGTAGTCCTTGTTCTGTGCCTCTACACGGCTGATAGTCTGCCAGTTGAATCTTAAAAATAAAAATATTATTGCCGCTAAAAGAACGATTATCAGGGCTGTTTCCTGCAGGGGCAGTTTTTTCTTTTTGTTCATGGTGTTCTCCCGAATTGGCGTTATTATTTTTTATTATATCATAAAAAGAGAATTTTGCAAAGCAAAATTCGATTCCTTTAAAAAGATAAAATAACCTCAAACATTTAAATAATTTCTTCCTCTTTCCGCAGTTTGAGGCTATTATATCATAAATTTGGGAAGTTTTCAACTTTATTTTATGCTTTTAGGAAAGTTGTGAGAGTGGTGACCCGCTTTTAAAGGAAACAAGTGATAATTTTTCACTGTTTTTAGAGACACTATATCGGTTTTTTTCAGCTTGCAAAATTCTCTTTTTATGCTATAATATGAAATATAATAATAAAAAGGGGGGCTTATATTTTGAAAAAATTAGGTTTCGGACTGATGCGTCTGCCCAAAAGCGGCGGTTCCATTGACATTGAACAGGTAAAAGCCATGGTAGACAAGTTTATCGAGAAAGGCTTCACCTACTTTGACACAGCATGGATGTACATGAACTTTTCCAGCGAAAATGCCGCCAAGGAAGCTTTGGTGAGCCGTTATCCCAGAGACAGCTTCACGCTGGCGACCAAGCTCCACAACAGTTTCTTTGATTCCCTTGAAGACCGCGACAAGGTTTTCAATGAGCAGCTTGACAAAACAGGAGCGGGCTACTTTGATTACTACCTTCTGCACGGCATTGACAGGGGCAGCCTTGCAAAATACGAAAAATTCGACTGCTTCAACTGGCTTTTGGATAAGAAAGCCAAGGAGCTTGTAAAACACGCGGGCTTTTCCTTCCATGACACTGCCGACGTGCTGGACGACATTCTCACAAGACACCCCGAAATGGAATTTGTGCAATTACAGATAAACTATCTTGACTGGGAAAGCGACTGGATAGAAAGCCGCAAGAACTACGAGGTTTGCGTAAAGCACAACAAGCCCGTTATCGTAATGGAGCCCGTCAAAGGCGGTTCCCTTGCCCGCCTGCCCGAGGAAGCGGAAAAGCTGTTCCGTGAAGCAGATCCCAAGATGTCTGTACCGAGCTGGGCTATCCGCTTTGCCGCTTCATTGCCTAATGTAATGACAGTTCTATCGGGAATGAGTTCCATGGAGCAAATGGAGGACAACCTTTCATTTATGGAGAACTTTGTTCCTCTCACAGAAGAAGAAACTGCACTTTGCCACAAAGCAGCCCATATCATCAACTCGCAGATAGCGGTGCCTTGCACAGGCTGTTCCTACTGCACAGAGGGCTGCCCCAAAAACATAGCGATCCCGCAGTATTTCTCGCTCTACAATGAGATAATGCGCGAGGACATGGAGAAAAAGGGCTGGACGGTTTCTTTCACCAACTACGGCATACTTACGCAGACCCGCGGCAAGGCTTCCGACTGCATAGCCTGCGGACAGTGCGAAGAGATGTGCCCGCAGCATCTGACTATTATTGATTTTCTGAAAAAAGTTTCGGAGAAATTTGAGCATTAAGGCATAAAATAAAAGGGGTTGTGAAAAACAGCCCCTTTTTTCTATAACAGAAACACATTATTAAATCAAAAACCTTTACCTATCATGATCAAGCCACCGCATCAAACAAATCTCCCTTTTCTCCCTCGCCCTTATCCAAGCCAACATCAAAGCGGCTTTCGGGCTTATCCTGGGTAACAGTGACCGTCTCACCGCCCGACACATAAGACTTTCCGCACTCGGGACATATAGCCCTGCTCAAAGTAACGGTCTGATAGACTATCTCCTTGCCCTCGCGAGCCGCCTTAGCCTGATTGCGGTTAACATGCTCATATTCATGCCCTCTTACCGCAGCCTCAGCATTGCCCGAAACTTTGGAAGCAGTCTTAAAGGAAACGCCCGGATCGTTGGAGCCGTCCTGATACTTCCGATTTTCGCAGGTCTCACATTTTCCGTCGTCAGGCTCACTTGCGGTGGATCTCATCTTTTTAAGCCGCTGCTGAAGATTTCCGATCTTCTTTTCCAGATCATCTATCTTTGCGTCAAGCGCACCGCTGCCCGAATTTTCCCGCTGCTCTTTATACAATTCCCGCTGCTTTTCAAGTCGGTTTATCTCGTTTTCAACATCTTTTTTGGTATTCTTTCTTTCCTCGGCAGGATAAATACTAAATTTGCCTGCGCTGTCGCCGATACCTGTGATAGCCACAAAACCCACTCTCCTCTGTCAGAATTTTCCTTCTACCGATATTTTATCACGAACAGCACACGGTGTCAATATGCTGTAAAGAAATGGCAGCAATTTATTATCTTCTCAATACAACAGCACCGACCTCACACCAAAAAACAAGCGCCATTATCATCACATACCGTAAAGCCGGCAAGTGTCCAACAATAAGAATTTTCTCCAAAATCAACACCCCGTAAACGCAGCATGTACTCAAAAACAAAGTTTTCTTAAAATCAAACATACCGTAGACGCAGTACGTGTCCAAAATCGCGGTTTTTGCGCAGCAAAAATGGCGGTCAATGACCGCCAAGCGATTTTGGACGAAAAGATCTCTCCAAAACAAATGCTACATAGGAGCAGCATGTGTCCAACACTGACAAAAAAGACCTCTCCAATACAAACACTACGTAGGAGCAGCATGTGTCCAACACTGACAAAAAAGACCTCTCCAAAACAAACGCTACGTAGGCGCAACACGTGTCCAAAATCGCGGTTTTTGCGCAGCAAAAATGGCGGTCTTCGACCGCCAAGCGAATTTGGACGAAAATTGAGGGACGAGGTGTTCCTCGTCCCGAAATTTTCATGGCACGCCAAGAGGGATTCGAACCCCCGACCTACTGGTTCGTAGCCAGTCACTCTATCCAGCTGAGCTATTGGCGCATTTCTTAACTTAATATATTATACTCGCTTGCACAAAAAAAGTCAAGTCTTTTTTAAAATTTTACCAAAATAAAAAATTTTTTAAAAAATACTGTTAAAATATTATTAAAAACTGTAAACCTTTGCCGATTAAAAACGTGTAATAGGTGAAGAAAAATTTTTCTGAAAGGAACGGTACCGAGTAAATGGACAAGGGTTTTGAATATTACCACCGTTTCCTTGACGGCGACGAAAAGGCATTGGAAGAACTCATCAGAGAATATAAGGACGGGCTCATCTTTTATCTCAACAGCTTTACGTGCAATATCCATACTGCGGAGGAGCTGGCGGAGGAGACCTTTGTAAAGCTCTTTACCCGAAAACCGCCCTTCGGAGCGGACAAAAAGGGCAGCTCTTTCAAAACCTGGCTTTACACCATAGGCAGAAATACCGCTTTTGACTATTTAAGATCTATCAGCAGACGGCGGCAGGTTTCCCAAGAAGAATATATACAGCTTGCTTCCGATGAGGACAGCCTTGAACGTTCCTATATAAGGGAAGAGCAGCGTATAACTCTCCACAAAGCCATGGCAAAGCTAAAACCCCAATACCGTCAGATACTCTGGCTGGTGTACTTTGAGAAGTTGAGCCATAAGGAAGCCGCAAGGATCATGAAAAAGCCTGTGGGCAGTATAAAAACTCTTGTTTTCCGCGCAAAGCGGGAGCTGAAAAGTCAGCTTGAAAAGGAGGGCTTTGACTATAATGAAAACCTATAAGGAAATGGCGGAAAGCGTTCTGCGTTCCGTCAATGAATATAAGATCAGAAAAAATATAAGAAACGAGATATTGAGAAAGGCGATCCCATTGTGCTGTCTCTGCGTTTTGCTGGCAACAGGCGGAATATTCTGGGGCATGGGCGGCTATGAGACTTTATCCCCTGCAAATACAGAGGGGGAAATCAAGACCACATCTGCGGAAAGCAATGTCACTTCCCCGGAAAGCACCGAGCCTGACGTAAATTCCGGTGAAACAAATTCTCCCCTCAGTATCACTGTTTCCGTTACGGGAGCCTGCGCAAGGTGGATACCCTATCGGTACGAAAACGGGTACGCTTACTTTAAATTTACCTGCTTTGACAGCGTTCACGAAATGGAAACTGCCAAGGATAAAGGGCGGGAGCTTGTTCTTGGCAGTATGGATCCCGAGGAAGAAGAGCTGTGGAAAAATTATCTTGATATAGAGATACAGCTTTTGTCCATTACTCAGGGCTACCTGTCTATTATCGGAGAGAATTACAAAGCGCTGCTGAACAAGGTTCCAAAAGACGGAGAACCCCTTTTCGACCTTTACAGAGATCAGGTGGACTGTTACTATGATAAAAAACTGCTTTCGGAGGAAACGGATATTACCATTAAAGACGGTATGATCCTGAGAGAGCATATTGTGGGAGCGGAACAGGATCGGGAGAGCGAAGAAACCGGGCAGGGCGATCAGACAGATCAGCCTGACACACAGCCTCTCCCCCAAGAGATACCCGACGCTCTGGAATATGGCGGCATATATGAGACCTCCACTGTGGGAGGACTTAAAGACAAGCTGCCTTTCTTAGACAGAGAAAGTATTAGGGTATACGAGATCATTCCCGTGGATCTGAACTCCGATCCTCCTGCCACCAAAGTGGTCGAGCGGAAGAACGAGGATTCGGATTTTATGGGGGCTTACGGTATTCGTATAGAGTGCGACTATCAAGGCGAGACCTATGTTTTGGAATATTATGCTGACAGCTTTGGTTCGCCCCACTCCTTTAAGCTGCTGATATTTGCGCTGAAGCGGAATCTGTTGTTGGCTTGATTGTTTGGGGAATAATTAAAGGGGCTGCTTTTTTTGCAACCCCTTTTTTATATTGCGTCAAGCATTCTGTAACTGTCAATCCCCACGATATTCCAGCCCCAGATCTTTAACCTCTACATTTTTCATCCATTTGCCGTCCTTCTTCTCAAAGGTGCATACAACGGGGATCAGCATATCGCTTTTCATCCATGTATCGCTTAAAAGCGTTTCCAAGACTATCTTATCATCACTTTCAGAGATAAGATACATTTCATGAAAGCTATATACATCGTCATGAGCAACGGCGACGCTGGCATCGGAATTTGACATGTGAATATTGACTATTGCGCTGTAATCAATACCGTACTTTTTTGCCATTTCTTTCAGTTTGAAAACGCTCATAAAGCCGTTGTCGGGGTCGTAAATATCGTTGTTGATTTTTATAGCATAGGGGGTCTGATAATTTGTAATATCATTTCTATACGGGAAAGAGTAATGTGTATCCACATTGGTCATAAATACTTCTCTGTAAATAGTATTGGGTCTGGTTCTGTCTATCCACAAAAGATTAAAGCCTACCATGTCGGTTATCTTAAAGCCGTAAACGTTTTCGCTTATCCTGTAAAATCCCAGAAAGCGGTAACCGCGGAAGAAAAGGTGGCATACCCTTGAATCGTCGATCTCCATTTCCCCCATATCGCCATAGGTCATAGTGCCGTAGCCCCAGTTGCCGAAAAATATTTCTCTGAACAGCTCGTAATCATCAAGCTCTTCCCATTTTGAGGTGTCTATACAGTATCTTGACCTGATCTCGGTCTCGTTTTCGTTGATAAACATGCCCAAAAGATCCAATGCAGAAAAGTCGGCGCCATTATCAATGTTATTGTCGGGGGCTTTTGTTGTATCTGTTATAGCAGCTGCCATATCTGTTGTGGAAGTTACAGCGTCTGTTGCGGCAGTATCTGCTGTGGAAGTTACAGCGCCTGTTGCGGCAGTATCTGCTGTTTCGCCCGGAAGCTCGTAACTGCCGTCTTTTTTCAGGCTGTTTGCAAAAATTACTCCCACAGTTACAGCCAGCAAAGCCAGGACAGCGGCGGAGTATTTCCAAATCTGCCTTTTCCTGCCCTTTATCCTTACCGCGGAAACATAAACAGTTTCCTCCTCGCCTTGCTTTTGCGTATCTGCCGACGGCGTATACTCCGCCGCCTCGCCGATAAGGTCTTTATCTATATATTGCGCCAGTTCAAAAAAATTCTTTTCCTTCATATATCGATCCCTTCTTTCTTCAAGTACCGTTTCAGCCTGTTTCGGGTATGGAAAAGCATAGATTTCACCTTGCTCTGGCTGAATGAATATTTTTCTGCAATATCCCCTACCGAATCCATAAACCAGTACCGCCTGATAAAAACGTTTCTGTCATCGGGGCTCTGCTGACGGAGAAAGGTGTTTATCAGTTCTCCCAGCTCTCTTCCCTTGGGATCGTCTTTGTAGGCGGAATTTTTATCGGGAATATCAACGCCCATTTCCTCTAAATCCGAAAGGGATATCTTTAAGCTGCTGTTTCTCTTATCCGCCATATTGTATTTCAGCTTTGTGAGGGAAATGTTTTTCGCCGTTCCGCACACATAAGCCTTGAAATTATCTGTGAAAGGGGGGTTATTCCACAGAGTTATGTACACATCGTTAACACATTCCTCGGCATCCTCTTTGTTTTGGAGAATATTCAGGGCTATGCTTTGGCACAGGCTGCCGTATTTTTCCTTGAATTCCGTTACCGCTGTTTGGTCTTTTGCGTAAAACAGCTCAAGAATTTCTTCATCGCTCTTGATCATCTATGCTCGTCACCTCCCTTCGTTTTAATATGAAGGTTCCTTCACTTAATAAGTGGAATTTTTATTGGGTTTGGTTGCGGATAATTAGATACAAAAATAGATTTTTGATCACGCAAAAATGCTCTGCAAAGTAAAATTCTTTACAGAGCTTTGTAATAATACGGGAATTTATGTCAAATGAATCTGCTCATATTTCACAAAGTATACATTGTACATTATTTTAATATTTTAGACTTGATCAGTCGCAATACTCATTATAATTCAACCACACACATGTAAATTGGTTTTTATCAATTATTTGATTTGTTGTTGAAGCTAATGCCGGATGTCTATCTCTGGGTGCCAAACTTACTATATATATATCCTTAAAATCGCCTAAATTTGTCCAAGTATCTGATGTATTGAGCATAGCCCTACAATTTGAAAACGTAACATCTGTAAACTTTCCTAAATTATAATAAGTGTTAACCGGCGTTTTACATCTGCCTACAAACCAAACAGCCTTTTTACCTTCATAATAATTCGCATTATCAAATTGAACAATATCGGAAACCTGCGTTCCTTTAGTCATATTAACTATGTAATAGTTAAAAATGTTATTCGCTCTTTGATAAGAAACATATACATACACTTTATCTCCTGCGGCAAATGAGATACCAGTATTTGCATAGCTTATATCTTTTTTATCCTTTCCATAACAATGATAGTATGCATGGGCGTATTTGCTTGTACCGATACACCGTGTTCCTGCAGCCACTCCTTCCCTACTACTTATGCTAATATTATTTTCTACAATATCAAACCCCACCATAAACATATCAGCACATGAGCCTAATGTGTCTGTAATTTTCGGCTGTACAAAATCTCCTTGAACATGAGCAAAATACTCACTGCTATTCTTAAGCACTGCTGCATACCCTGCCCCATCTCCTGAATTAACATATTCAAGTTCTTGGAGACTGATACCGTTATCATCTTCATCAGTGTTACCCTCATCTGTCAGCTCAATTTCCGGTATAGGAGTTGATCGATAACTGCTCATGATATTGACCCAATCTGTATACTCATCAGTATTTTTTTGGGGTTTTGAGGGGAAGCCATAAGTTTCAAGCTGTTGGTCGGAAGCAGTTAAAGGGTCAAAATCGCTTGGAGGCACAGGGAATTTATGTTCTACTCCACCTATATTGTAAACATAAATTTCCCCGCCTTCAGCAATATTCTCAACTCGATCATAATCAAGCTTAATTGACCCAATATCAGTTTCATCCGGTTCATAAGCACTTAAAGTACTTGATGCACCAAATAAAAACACCATAGAAACAATTGCTGCAAAAGCGATCGCTTTTCTCTTTTTCATTTTATTATCCTCCGTTTTTTAATTTTTTATATAGCGATAAACTGTACAGAAAAAAGCTCTCTGTACAGCTTATCGTTTATTTATGTTTATGGAAACATCACATCTAACTGCTTAGTATCCTTATACCATTCATTACTATTGTTAAGATAATAAGGATAAAATAATCTGAACTGATACATTGTGTGATCAAGCAAACCCAACATCTTATAACGGCGGTCTTCGGGACTATCCTCATAATAATTTTTTAAATCGTTAATCATATTCTGATCATCTGTCATTTCGTAAACGTTCCCAAAGGACAAAACAGTAATATCATTTATTTGCCGAATGTTATAAAATGTATCTGATGTTTCATCAAAGAAATCGGTTATACCTGATCCGGTAAATATACCCTCCTCCTGTAAATAGTTAGTGTATTCTGTTCCAAAAGCGGTCTTTTTTGACAGCGTGAGAGTAATTTTATTTGCCGTGCTGAAGCCATCATCTCGCTCAAAGGAAAAGGTATTTATGTCATATACGCTGCCATCGGGATAATTGTAAATCCCGTGACGAATGTTTTCGTCTGTTATTTCTCTGAAAATTCCTTCGATCGTCGATGATATTTTCTCATGAAAACCATAATACTCAAACAGCTCTAAAGTTGACATAGGAGTGAAATATTTTTCATCGGGATCAGGCTGCGGGATCTGCGGAAATGAGTCCACATAAACCATTTGATTTTTTCTGTCAAGTTCGTCAACAAACGGTCTGTCATCTATAATATCCAATACCTTTATCGGCACTATCTTCCCGATCTCCTCCAAAGGCTTGGAATAAGCGGAGGGCTCCGTTTTTTCCTCGGCTGCCGTTTCTGTTATCTCCGCTTCATTTGTCTGGTTTCCTGTTTCATCGGAAGCTACAGGAAGCTGACCTTGTATTACTCCGCTGTAATTGACGATAAAGGCTGTTCCACCTGCGGCAGCCAGCAGAATTACTATAACAGCAGCATTTTTCCAATGATGAATTTTTTTCTTTCCCGAAATATAAACCGCCCTTACACCGTCATCTGTCTGCTCTGTGTCTGCCGTTCTTCGTCTTGCAGCCTCACATATCAGATCATCATCTATATTTTGCATAGCATATATAAGCTTTTTGTCCTTCATATATCAACGCCTTCCTTTCTTAAAAATGCTTTCAGCTTATTTCTTGTGCGAAAGAGCATGGATTTTACACGGCTTTGGCTGTAAGAACAGTCTTTTGCGATCTTCTCCACGGGATCCAAAAACCAATAGTGTCGGATAAATACCTCCCGCTGCTCCGGTTTTTGGGTTCTGAGGAAACTGCTTATCAGCGCCCCAAGCCTGTTTTCTTCATTGCCTTCTGTGTTATCCGGAACGCTGATCTCATTATTGCCGCTTTCTTCCAGCTCCGACAAATAAACAACATTTGCACTGTTTCGTTTTCCTGCCCTATTATATTCCAATCGTTTCAGTGCAAGGTTCCTTGCCGCTCTGCACACATAAGCTTTTAGATTGTGAGGATCTTGGGGCGGAATCGTATTCCATAAATTTATGTAAAGATCGCTGACGCATTCCTCCGAATCCTCTGCATTACCCAATATATTAAAAATAATGCTATAGCAGATCTTGCCATATTTTTCCTTGATCTCTGCAATAGCATTGTCACTGCGGGAAAAAAACAGCTTTACAATATCTGGATCCTCCATTCCCCTTCACCTCCTTTTATGACACTAAAGAGCCCTTCACTTATATAAGACTGATTTTATTGGTTTAGGTTGCGTTTTTCTAAAAGATTCTCAAAAAATTTTCAAGCTCTGCACCTAATGGCACAGAGCTTGAAATTATTGTTCAAAAAATTCTTATCCCTCATACTCGCTAAACTTAGGCGCATTAGCAATAACATCAGCCTCTAAGTTAGAGGGCAGCTGCTCATATCTTGCAAACTCCATGGTAAATCCGCCCATACCTCTTGTCATCTGACGGATAACGGTAGCAAAGTCGCCCGTTTCAGCCATAGGCAGCTCGGCGTCGATCTGGGTGATTCCGCTGGCAGCGGGATTCATACCGAGAACAGAGCCTCTGCGCTTGTTGATAACGCCCATAACATCGCCTGTGTTATCGTCAGGTACTAAAATTGTAAGGCCCATAATAGGCTCAAGCAAGCAAGGCGCAGCCTGCTGAAGTCCTGCCTTGTATGCAAGGTGAGCCGCCATTTTAAATGCCTGCTCGGAGCTGTCAACAGGGTGATAGGAGCCGTCAAACAGGGTAGCCTTCAAGCGTACAACGGGATAGCCTGCCAATACGCCGTGAGCGATGCTTTCCTGCAAGCCCTTTTCAACTGCGGGGAAGTAGTTCTTGGGAACGCTTCCGCCTACAACTCTCTCGGCAAATACCAGATCGTCGGTCTCGCCGGGCTCAAATTCCATTTTAACATGTCCGTACTGACCGTGACCGCCGGACTGCTTCTTGTGCTTTCCTTCAACACTGACCTTTTTGCGGATAGTTTCGCGGTATGCGATAATGGGCTGTGACAGTTCAACGTCAACGCCGAATTTATTTTTCAGCTTCTGAACGGAAACTTCAATGTGCTGCTCGCCCATACCGCCGATAATGCGCTGGTGGGTCTCATGGTTATGCTGATAGGAGAGGGTCAGATCCTCTTCCATTAAACGTCTCAAAGCGGTTCCAAGCTTGCCCTCGTCGCCCTTGTTAACAGCAGCGATACCCTTGAAGAAGCAAGGCTGAGGGAAGATAATGGGAACATACTGTCCCACGTTGGAGGGGTCGCAAAGGGTGTCGTTGGTGTTGGCATTGAGCTTGGTAACAACAACGATATCGCCTGCGCAGGCCTCGGAGACCTCTTCCTGCTTTTTGCCCTTCAATACAAGGAGCTTGCCGGGCTTTTCGGTCTCGCCCGTAGTTGCGTTGACGATAGCGGAGGCTGCGGTAAGCTTGCCCTCGATCACCTTTACAAAGCTCATCTTTCCAACAAAAGGATCGGCAACTGTCTTGAATACGAATGCGGATAAAGGCTTATTTTCATCGTACTTAACATACTCTTCCTTCTTGGGCTCGCCGGGTCTTTCCGCCGCGCTGGGCAGCATATAAACCATTGTATCGAGGAGCATATCAACGGAAGCCAAGGTATCTCCCGAACAGCAAACAACGGGGGTAATAACGCCCTGATCTATGCCGTCATGGATTCCCTTTACGATCTCTGCAAAGGTGAAGTCCTCGCCCTCGTTCTCAAAGAATCTCATCATCAGATCCTCGTCGGTTTCTGCGATAGCCTCCGCCATAGCTGCTCTTAAGCCCTTCAGACGGTTTTCGGAAGCGGGCATCTCAACTTCCTTGCGCTTTCCGCCCTCGCTGTACTCATAAGCCTTCATTTCAAGAAGGTTTATGTAGCTCTCCACCTTGCCGTACTTGTCAAAGGGAACTACAATAGGGCAGATAGTAGGACCGAAATTGGTCTTCATTTCTTCAAGGCACTTGTAGAAATTGGAGTTTTCCTCCTCCATTCTTGTAACAACGAACATGGAAGCCTTTTTGTTGAGCTTAGCTTCGTTGAATGCCTTTATTGTACCTACCTGTACGCCGTCCTTGGCAGGCAGGGTGATAATTACGCTTTCAGCGGCTCTGATACCCTCGTTCATCTCTCCCACATAGTCGAACTGACCGGGAGTATCCAAAATATTTATCTTAGTATCCTTCCACTCGGCATAAACCAGGGAAGCGTTAAGAGAGATCTTGCGCTTTATTTCATCGGGATCGAAGTCGCAGACTGTGGTGCCGTCAGCAACCTTTCCCATTCGGTCTAATCCTCCGCTTACATACATCAGGGCTTCAGCAAGAGAGGTCTTACCGCTTCCGCCGTGACCTGCAAGGGCTACGTTTCGGATATCCGTGCATTTGTAGGTTTTCATACTTTGAGTTTTCCTTCCTAATAATAATTTGGATAATTTGCGTGTGATGATAAAAAATACGTTATTTAAATTATACTATACTTTTTTTAAAAAATCCACCCCATTTTTGTATTTTTTTCATATTCAGCATAGAATAAAAAGAAATACTTTTGTTTATAATTCACAAAAATCCTCAAAAAGATGTGAATTTGTAAAATTTTGGCAGAAAAATATGGAAAGAAAATTTGTGCAAAGGTAATAAATTTCATAATCTTAATTGATTTTTTTCGTATAATGTGTTATCATATTTATGCGGTATTTTTGTCCGTATAATTTCGGCACAAAACCGCTAATTCTGAAAGGGGTACACTATTATATGGAATCAAGAGCAACGGAAATTAAATACGGAAAGTACAAGCACATAAAGCTGTCGGTTATCCCCGGTCACTTTGCTACCAACCACTCCCATGTCAATCATTACATTGACCTGAACAAAATGAAGCGTAAGCTGAAAAACGCAAGAGAAACTGCCACTGTTTTTGAGAGCATCTATTCGGGCACTCCCATTGATACTATAGTATGTTTGGAAGGCACACAGATGATCGGCGCATTTCTTGCGGAAAAGCTCAGCTCGGGCTCTACCCATTCCATAAATTACGACAACGATATTTGCGTAATAACTCCCGAAATGGACAGCAACAACCAGATGATCTTCCGTGACGACACACAGCCCATGATCTGGAACAAGCGCGTTCTGCTGCTTATCTCCAGCGCTTCCACAGGCTGGACTATCAGCAGATCTATGGAATGTCTCAAATATTACAGCGGCAATCTTGTCAGCGTCGCAGCACTGTTCAGCGCTATTGATGAGGTTGGCGGAGTTAAGGTGCAGACATTGTTTACACCCGATGATATTCCCGGCTATGCCAGCCATTCGCCTGCCGATTGCCCTATGTGCAAGAATAAGCAGAAGGTCGACGCTTTGATCAATGCGTTTGGTTATTCTAAGATCTGACAATATTTGCATTATAAAAGAGGCTGCGAAAAACAGCCTCTTTTTTGTGCCATATTTTTTTGGGAGAGCGGGAAGAATCAGCACAACACCTCTAAGAGAGAGCCACTATTCGCAAATCTTCTCTGACAGCACAAGTTATAAAATGCGGGCTGCCATTCGTGCCACTTTTTTGATAGCACGAATTTAAAAAAGCGTCAGAATTTCCTACGGAAATTCTGACCGGTTCCGAAAAGCAAGCTCTTGGCGCTTGCGCCATTGAGCTTGCTTTTCGGAATTTTTAAATTCTTTT
>JAAVIE010000047.1 GCA_014799325.1 Oscillospiraceae bacterium | reverse complement strand
TAAGAACCGTCCACTGTTTCCTTCGGAAACAGCGGACTTCCGCAGGAAGTCAAAGACTTCTTTGAAATTCGTGCTATCAGGAAAGTGGTGAGAGTGGTGACCCGCATTATTTAACTTGTGCTATCAGGGCAGTTGTGAGAGTGGAAACCCGCCTTTAAGGAAACAGGTGATAAATTTTCACCGCTTTTAGGAGTGTTGTGCCGTTTTTACAGCTTCTTAAACTTTACACCGCCGCATTAGCCTGTATATTCTTCAAAAATCCGTTTTCCCCGTAAATGGGCGAAGCGTTCAGCTTATACCCCTTATACCTCATCATTCTGAGCTTAAAGTCCAGCAGCTCGGGAGGAATGCCCAAGGCGGAAGCGGCAGAGAAAAAGTCATTTCCTCCCTCCAAAGCTTCCAAAACCTCATTATCCGACACCAAAAGCTCTGCGGCAAAGAAATTGGCTTCCTTTTCCGCCTGTGAACGGCTGTCGAAAAGTCCCGTTTCGTGAAAGAGCTTTGTACCCTCGCTTCGGTGCAGCAGGGCGTGTCCCAGCTCGTGAGCCGCTATGATCCTTTGCACGTCCTCGGACAGGTCGGAATTTACGGTTATAGTTCCTATGCGGCAGGCTTCAAAGTAAAAGCCCTTGACCGCCCCCTCGCCGTTTCCCATAGACTGAAACAGCATTATTATATCAAGATCTCTGCAAAGCCGAAAGGGGTCGCGCTCGTGGTACTTTTTTACAATGCGCTCCGCTTCCTGGGCTATATTTTCGTACAGCAATTTTTCACCGCCTTAGTTTATTTTGCTTTTTGGGCTTTTGGGATAACATTTCCCTAAGCTTACGGGATAACAAGATCTTTTTATGAGCCGCTGCCCTGTTTCTTTCCGTATTTTTCCCTCGCAGCTTCCTTGCAGGTGATATAGGCTTTCATGACAGCTTCAAAAAAAGCGTCCTTCTGATCCTGAGACAGCTCGCCCCCCGCAAACAGCGCCCTATTCTCACTTAGCAGAGTCTCTGCGTCCCTTGCTCCTGTTGCGCCGTAACGCTGCCTTGCCTGTTCGATGTAGTTGTCCTTTTCTATGTCCTCCAAGGGATCCTCGCAGTCGTCGCAAGTGAGGAATTTTACCGATACCTTCAAGGCCTTTGCAAGCCTTAACATGGTACCCTGTCTCGGCATTTTCTCGCCTTTCTCATATGCTACCACCGAGCGCACCGACACTCCCGTAAGCTCCGCGATCTTTGGCTGTGAGAGTCCTAAAGAGGCTCTTGCGTCCTTTACCTTTTCGCCGAAGGTTTTCAAGACCATCTCTCCTTTTTATTTTTTGGTAAATTCTACAAAGTTCATTGAACTTGTTGACATTTTGGTTTTATGATGCTATACTGTTAATGGAACTTTCATGAACTTTATTATAAACGATTTTGCATGATTTGTCAAGAGAAAAAAGAAAAATGAAACAAAGAAGTTATATAGCAATAGATCTGAAATCCTTTTACGCCTCCGTAGAATGTGTTGACAGAGGGCTTGATCCCCTTAACACCAATTTGGTTGTGGCAGATGTGGCACGAACGGAAAAAACCATTTGTCTTGCAGTTTCCCCCTCTTTAAAATCCTATGGGATAGCGGGAAGGGCAAGGCTTTTTGAAGTGGTTCAGCGTGTAAAGGAAGTGAACGCGGCAAGAAAAAATCTTGCGCCAAAGCATTCCTTTACAGGAAAGTCTTTTTTGGATTCCGAATTAAAGGCAGACCCCGCCTTGGAGCTTGATTATATTGCCGCCACGCCGAGAATGGCGAAGTATATGGAGATCAGCTCCAAAATATACGGTATTTATTTAAAGTATATCGCCCCCGAGGATATCCATGTTTATTCCATTGACGAGGTATTTATAGATGTGACACAGTATCTGCGCACCTATAAGCTTTCCTCTCACGGAATTGCGCTGATGCTGGTAAGAGATGTGCTGAGGGAAACGGGGATCACTGCCACTGCAGGTATCGGCACCAATCTTTACCTTGCCAAAATAGCCATGGACATTATCGCCAAGCACACACAGCCCGATAAAGACGGAGTGCGCATTGCGGAGCTTACGGAAATGTCATACCGTGAACAATTGTGGGAGCACACTCCTTTGACGGATTTCTGGCGGATAGGCAGAGGGTACAGGGACAGGCTGGAGGAAAAGGGGCTGTACACCATGGGGGACATTGCCCGATGTTCATTGGGGAAGAAAACGGACTTTTACAACGAGGACTTATTGTACAAAATGTTCGGCATAAATGCAGAATTGCTGATAGACCACGCATGGGGCTATGAATCCTGCACCTTGGAGGATATAAAGGCGTATAAGCCAAGCTCCAGCAGTCTTAGCTCGGGGCAGGTGCTGAAAGAGCCCTACAGCGCCGAAAAAGCCAAGCTTGTTATAAAGGAAATGACCGATTCCCTTGTGCTTGATTTGGTGGACAAGGGCTTGATGACAGATCAGATAGTGCTGTCGGTGGGCTATGATGTGGAGAATTTCAAAGATCCATATAAAAAGGAAAGGTACAGCGGCGAAATAAGCGTTGACCCTTACGGCAGGGAAAAGCCCAAATCTGTCAACGGGTCGGTGAATCTGGGAAAGCACACATCTTCGTCAAAGATCATTATGGATAAGGTGGGCGATCTGTTTGATAGGATCGTTGACAAAAATTTTACGGTGCGCAGAATGTCCGTTGCCGCCAACGATCTTGTGCCCGAAAGCTTTGATGAGGAAGAACACAGTCAGCTTGATCTTTTTACCGATTATGAGAAGCTGCAGGCGGAAGCCCAAAGGGAAAGGGAGGAAGCCTTGGAGGAAAACTCTCTGCAAAAGGCAGTGATAGGCTTAAAAAAGAAGTATGGCAAAAACGCGGTGCTTAAGGGCATGAACTTTGAGGAGGGCGCTACCGCTATTGAGAGGAATGGACAGGTGGGAGGTCATAAGGCGTGAGGAGTTTTTCATCATTGATGATGAATTTTTAGATTGAGCTTATGGTAAAATGTTTTGAGGAAATTATGGGAGAAATAAACAATGGAACAGGTAATGGGAAAATACAGAGATATAATATTTATGCCCCGTCCCGTGTCGCAAAGGCACAGACCCATGTCACAGCTCAACCGCGCGGCGCAGTTTGCTCCATTTGCGGCGCTTACAGGGTACGAGGAGGCGGTAAAGGAGGAGGGCAGGCGCACCGAAAGCAGGCTTGAGCTTGACGAGGACAGGCAGAACAGGCTCAACTGCATTATTATGCGTCTGTCGGAATGTGATGAGCGTCCCTTTTTGAGTGTGACTTATTTTTGCCCCGATAAAAATAAGAGTGGGGGTGAGTATGTTACCTTGTCGGGGAATTTCAGAAGGATCGAGGAGGAGAGTATGGAGCTTATTTTTGTTGATGGACGGAGAGTGCCTGTTTTGGATATTTATGATATTGAGGGGGAGGTGGGGTGAAAAGGGTTTTGTTGTACGTTATTCATGTTATAATTTCAAAAATAAAAACCACATTTTATAAAGCTTAAAATGCGGTTGACTTTTAATTTAAAATTTATTATAATGTATTTAAACACTTTGATAAATATAACAGGAGAAGAACTTATGAAACAATTCTGTCCTAAATGTGGTAAATGGTATGATGTTTCGGGCAATGTATGCCCAATATGTCGGTCACAGTTGTTAATACCTAATTCCAATACCAATCAATCACAGACTACTATTCAACCCCATCAAATTCAAAATCCTCCACCGATTCCCCAAGAAATAAATAAAATAAATAAAAAAGGCAATGTAATGATAATAATTGGAATTATTCTGTCTGTGATTTACTTTTTCTTATTTGCAATTTCATTTGATTACGGATATAAAGTTTTTCCAATACTGTTTTTCATAGGAATTATATTGGGGGTTATTCTATTCATACTTGGAGTAATATCTTTAGATAAATACAACAAGTATGTTGCTGAACATAGAAGGAAGTACCAAGAAGAATATCACAAATATTATATTAGCCAGATGCCCGATAATCCATTAGTTGAATGTCCATACTGTCATTCCCGCAAAGTTTACAAAATAAGCACAAGCGGCAGAGTTGGCTCTGTTCTTATTGCCGGAATAGCAAGCAGCAAAATAGGCAAATAATGGCATTGCCATAACTGCAACAGCGATTTCTAATAATCTGTAAAAACAACGGCATCGGCACTTTCAAGCCGATGTCGTGTTTTTATCGGGCTAACCGCTACATCACGGTTTCATTTGCACCCTCAAAATCGTTGTCCTCACTGCGCTTTTCCTTTTAGTTTCTCTTCTTATCTTTTTGGTTCTGTTCGGAATTATTGTTGAAAAATCCAATTTTTTGAAATTCTTTTGAATCGGTTAATTACCGCCAAGTTTCATTAGGCGGTATTTTTTAAAATTTTTTTCAAAAACCCCTTGACATTTCACTCGAAAAGTGATAAAGTAATTTTAGCACTCGGAGACCAAGAGTGCTAACACACCAAAACCGAGAGTGCCAATTCGTAAAAACCGACTAAATCAAGAAAAAACAAGAGAAAAATCAAGAAAGCGCGGTAAGTAATGGAAAAGAGGACTTTGAAAATACTTGAAACAGTAGTTGACGAGTATATCCGCAGCGGTGAGCCTGTTGGATCAAAGCTTGTGCAGGAAAAGCTTGATATGAAAGTGTCCTCCGCCACTATCCGCAACGAAATGGCAATGCTTGAACAGCTCGGTTACCTCGAACACCCCCACACCAGCGCAGGCAGAGTCCCCACCTTCAGCGGATATAGGCTTTATATCGAAGCCTTTATGCCCGAACACAAGCTTTCCGATGAGCAAAAAGCGCAGATAGATAAGCTTTTTGAGGATATTGACGCCGATACGGACGATGAGCTTATCGAAGAAGCGGGCAGAGCCTTGGCAGAGGTCACCAAGTGCGCCATTGTCACCGCCAACGAAACAAGTAAGTTTTCGGTAATAAGCAAGGTGGAGGTAATTCCCACGGGACGGCGAATGTATGTTATCCTGCTGATAACCTCGGGAGGAAACATAAAAAACCGCGTCTGCCGATTACAGTTTGATCTGACCCACGAACAAGTTCAGTTTTTTACCAAGTTTGCGGAAGAAAATCTGACGGGAATGAACATTGAAAATGTTTCCAATGAATTTATAGAAAGTATATCCGCCGCTTTGGGCAGCTACATGATGACATTATCCCCCCTTATGAAAGGTATTGCGGAGCTGTCGGCGGAAATGGTGCAGGAACAGGTGGACGTTCAGGGCGAATCCCACCTTATCACCTGCGGACAGCTGCAGGGGCATGAGATCGCAGCAATGCTGGAAAACAAAAACCGTTTGAGCGGATTTTTAAATAACGCATTTTCGGGCATAAATATAATGTTCGGAAAAGAAGACGAGACTTTTGTCATTTCCAATTCAAGCATGATCACCTCTACCTTTGAAAAGGACGGACAAAAGGCGGGCGGCTTCGGAGTTATAGGTCCTATGCGGCTTGACTATAAAAAAATAATTCCTTATCTGGAATATTTTTCAAATAAAGTAACAAATCTTCTGAATTCCGACAGTGAGGACGAAGAGTTGATGCTTATTGAAAAGGAGGCAGAAGAAAATGAGTAAGAAAAAGGACAACAACGCAGAGGAAAAGGAAGAAAAAGACTTGGAAAAAGATTCATTAGAATCAGCAGAATCGGAAAATCAGACAGAAAACGCCGATAATTCCGAAAAGTCCGAAGCAGAAACAGACGGCATTTCCGACCAGCTTAAGAAAAAGGACGAGAAGATCGCAAGCTTAAGGGATCAGCTGCTGCGGAATATGGCGGAATACGATAATTACCGCAAAAGAACAAGCCGTGAGCGCATAGAGCTTGAACCCGAGATAAGCGCAAAGATCGTCACCGAATTTCTTACCGTGGCGGACAGCCTTGAAAGGGCGCTGGCTGCGGACTGCTCCGACGAGAATTACAAAAAGGGCGTTCAGATGATATACGACAGCTTTATGGAGACCATGAACAAGCTGGGAGTGGAGCAGATCCCCACAGAGGGAGACTTTGATCCCTCGGTACATCAGGCGGTACAGCAAGTTCCCGGGGCAGACGGACAGGAAAGCGGACAGATAGCAGCTACTTTCCAAAAAGGCTATAAGATAGGAAACAGGGTTTTGCGGTTTGCAATGGTTGCGGTAGTGGCATAAACGCTGCGAAAGCATTATAGAAATTTCTCTAAAAATATTAAAGCATACACAATAAACTAAAATAAAAAATGTATTTGACTGAAAGGAACAAACTATTATGGGAAAAATCATAGGAATCGACTTAGGAACAACAAACTCCTGCGTTGCAGTAATTGAAGGCGGCGAGCCTAACGTTATCACCAACTCCGAGGGCAGCAGAACTACTCCCTCCGTAGTTGCCTTCACCAAGGACGGCGAAAGACTTGTTGGTCAGCTTGCAAAGAACCAGGCTGTCACCAACCCCGACAAGACCGTTATCTCCATTAAGCGCAATATGGGCGGCGATTACAAGGTTGACATTGACGGAAAGAAGTACACTCCTCAGGAAATTTCCGCAATGATCCTCCAAAAGCTGAAGACTGAGGCTGAGAATTATTTGGGCGAAAAGGTAAGCGACGCGGTAATTACCGTTCCCGCATACTTCACCGACTCTCAGAGACAGGCCACCAAGGACGCGGGACAGATCGCAGGTCTTAACGTTCACAGGATCATCAACGAGCCTACCGCAGCGGCTCTCGCTTACGGCATTGACAAGGGCGAGGAGCAGAAGGTAGTCGTATACGACCTGGGCGGCGGTACATTCGACGTATCTATCATCGATATCGGCGACGGCGTTCAGCAGGTTCTCGCTACAGCAGGCAACAACCACCTGGGCGGTGACGACTTCGACCAGAGAGTTATTGACTTTTTGGTTGAGGAATTCAAGAAGTCTGACGGAACCGATCTGAGAAACGACAAGTTTGCAATGCAGCGTTTGAAGGACGAGGCTGAAAAGGCAAAGATCGCACTTTCCAACTCTACCTCCGTAAATATCAATATCCCCTATATCACAGCTGACGCCAACGGCCCTAAGCACTTGAACGTAACTCTTTCAAGAGCAAAGTTCAACGACCTTACCGAAGATCTTGTAAAGGCTACTATGGGTCCTTTGGAGCAGGCTATCAGAGACAGCGGCCTGAAAATTTCCGAGATCGACAAGGTATTATTGGTAGGCGGTTCCACACGTATTCCCGCTGTACAGGAAGCCGTTAAGAATTACACGGGCAAAGAGCCCTTCAAGGGCATCAACCCCGATGAGTGCGTAGCTGTGGGCGCGGCTATCCAGGGCGGTGTTCTTAATAAGGAAGTAAGCGGACTGCTGCTCCTTGACGTTACTCCTCTTTCCTTGGGCGTAGAGACCGCAGGCGGCGTTTGCACCAAGATGATCAATAGAAACACCACCATTCCTACAAAGAAATCACAGATATTCTCCACCTATGCGGACAATCAGCCCTCCGTTGATATCAACGTATTGCAGGGCGAGCGTGATTTTGCAAAGGATAACAAGTCTTTGGGAACATTCAGACTTGACGGCATTGCTCCTGCTCCCAGAGGTATTCCTCAGATCGAAGTTACTTTCGATATTGACGCTAACGGTATCGTAAATGTTTCGGCAAAGGATCTTGGAACAGGCAAGGAACAGCACATCTCCATTACCGCTTCCACAAATATGAGCAAGGACGATATCGACAAGGCTGTGAAGGAAGCAGAAGCATTTGCCGAGGAGGACAAGAAGCGCAGAGAAGAAGTCGATCTTCGCAACGAGGCTGACTCTATGGTTTACCAGACCGAAAAATCCCTTAACGAATTCGGCGACAAGGTGACCCCCGAGGAAAAGGGACAGGTTCAGCCTAAGATCGACGCTTTGAAGGAAGCGCTGAAGGGTGAGGATATCGAGAAGATCAAGTCCGCTAAGGAAGAGCTTCAGACAGCTTTCTATGCAGTTGCAGAGAGAGTGTATAGGGAGCAGGGCGCACAGGCTCAGGCAGCAGGTCAGCCCGACGTAAGCGGCGCGGCTCCCGACAGCGGCGATAACGGCGGAGATAACGTTGTTGATGTGGACTATAAGGACGCAGACTAAAACAAACAAGGCTCATTAAAGAGCAGACTTTAAGGCAACACCAAAACGGGCGTTGCCTTGAAGTGTCTACATAAATAAACAGATCCGGAGATAATTATGTCAGAAAAAAGAGATTACTACGAGGTATTAGGCGTACAAAAGGGCGCAAGCGATGCGGATATAAAAGCCGCATACCGCAAGCTGGCTAAAAAATACCACCCCGACCTTAACCCCGACGATCCCGAAGCGGAAGCAAAGTTCAAGGAGATCAACGAAGCCAACGATGTTTTGTCCGATCCGCAGAAAAGAGCAAGATACGATCAGTTCGGTCATGCGGGCGTGGATCCCTCTTATGCAGGGGGAGCAGGCGGCTACAGCTACGGCGGCGGTTTCGGCGGATTTGACGGCGGCATAGATCTGGGGGATATTTTCGACAGCATTTTCGGCGGCGGAGGTTCCACACGCAGAGCCAACCCCAACGCCCCCGTAAGAGGCGCGGATATTACCGTAAGCCTTGAAATAAGCTTTATGGAAGCCTGCAAGGGCATTGCTCACGATATAGAGATAACACGCTCTGACACCTGCGACAGCTGCAACGGCAGCGGCGCGAAAGCAGGAACTACTGCAAAGACATGCCCCGATTGTCACGGCACAGGATATGTCAGAGTTACACAGCGTACTATGCTGGGCTCTATGAGTTCACAAAGACCTTGTACCAAGTGCGGCGGCAGGGGCAAGATCATTGAAACTCCCTGTCCTTCCTGCAACGGCGGCGGAAAGGTGCAGAAGCGCAAGAAGATTACCATAAACGTTCCTGCAGGTATTGCAGGAGGTCAGACTCTCACTGTAAGAGGAGAAGGTCACGCAGGCTCCAACGGCGGATCAAGGGGCGACCTGAATATCAGGATCAGCGTGAGAAAGGACAATCTCTTTGAGCGTAAGGGCGACGATATTTGGGTAGAGCTGCCCATAACCTACACCCAGGCGGCTTTGGGCGATGAGGTGACGGTTCCCACCATAGACGGAAACGTTACCTACCGTATTCCTGAGGGTACACAACCGGGAGATGTTCTCCGACTTAGGGGAAAGGGCGTCCAGCACTGTCAGAGAGACGGCCGCGGCGATATGCTTGTGAGGGTAATTATCGAAGTACCCAAGAAGCTCACCAAGGCGCAGAAGGAGATCTTGCAGAAGCTTGACGGCGAGTTGACCGAGAAGAATTTTGAAAAGAAAACAAGCTTCAGAGATAAGCTCAAAAAGCTGGGCGAGGATCTGAAGAAGAATATGGGTATCTGATCGGACTTGCAAATGTAAGGACTATTGGCTATATAAGTATTACGCCCCTCACCTTTGAGAAAGTGAGGGGCGGTATTTTTATGTGTCTATCTCTTGTGCGAACAGTTTTTTACAAAATAATTTATTCAGCGTTATTTTTTAAAATAATACATCAGATTCAGGCAGTCGGAAAGCTGGTCGTCGATATATCCCGTATCCACAAAGCCTGTTTTTTCATAGACATGAATGGCGGCGGTATCTGCCATTTTGACGCATACCTCGGCGCAGTTGTATTTTCCCTCTTTTTCAAGCTCAGAAAGGATCAGTTTAAGCGCCTGTGTGCCGAAGCCTTTGTTCTGATACCCTTTGTCGATCATAAACTGCTGTATGTCGTAGCAGGCGGGTTCCTCGTCCATGTCCTTTACAAGGGCGAGTCCCACAAGGGTGTCATCGTTGGCTATGCCTATTACTTTTGGGTTATAGTCGCGGTAGGCATAGCCCCTGGCGATTATTCCGAGGGCGCTGTCGAGGAAGCCCCTTTGGTGGTCATTGACTTTAAGGGAAGCGGCTTTGAGCCAATTGTTTTCGTTGATCTCTGTCAGTTTGATCATATTCGATCCTCCTTATGTTTTGCGGAGGGTCAGGAAGCTTTTTTTGAAACAGTTCAAGACAGCTTCTAAATATTACAAACCCTCCATGTGTTGTTTCCGTTCATAAAAAACGATTCCCCCTTTCAATTACCGCTCTGCATAAGAGAACATTTTTATTTTATCATGTTGATGTAATAGTGTCAAATATTATTTTGAAATTCCTTGCAATTTTTTCCCTTTTGTGGTAAAATATAAAGGTATTATGAAAAGCGCTGTAAAAGTATTATATATCTGCCCGTAGCACAATGGATAATGCGTTGGACTCCGACTCCAAAGACTGCCGGTTCGACCCCGGCCGGGCAGGCCAGAAAATCTTGGCGCGAGGAACGCCTCGCGCCTTGATTTTCGTCCAATACAGATTTTTTCGCACAGCGAAAAAATCTGTATTGGACATGTGTTGCGCCTACGGTATCAGGTGGTGAACAGCACTTGTTTTTTTTGGTGTGGGTGCTTTATCGCACTTGTTTTCTGAAAGCGGGTTTCCGCTCTCACAAATTCCCTGATAGCACGACTTTTGAAATTCTTTTTAAATCGGGGAATTATCGCCGGCTTTTTTGAAAGAACCCAAATAGGCACTTCTTTTTTGATAGCACGAATTTCAAAAAGCGCTTCTGTCAAAATTCCCCTGTTTTTTCTTGCAGAGTAAATTTAGATATGATAAAATATATTCGCAGATCACAAAAGAAAGGATAATTGCTATGGCTACCTATTGCATGAGCGACATTCACGGAGATTATGACAAATATATCCAAATGCTGCGGAAGATCAATCTGAGAGATAAGGACAGCCTTTACGTCCTGGGCGACGTAGTGGACAGGGGCGACGAGTCTCTGAAAATTTTGCAGGATATGATGATGAGAATAAACGTGTTCCCCATAATCGGAAATCATGAGTATATGGCTATAAACTGTCTGAAATTCCTTTTGAAGCCTATTACCCGGGAGGAGGTCAAAAATTTGGATCCGGGGATCATGCAGGGGCTTACGGAATGGCAGAACGTGGGCGGTCAGTCCACTATCGACGAGTTCCGCAAATTGGATAATGAGGAAAAAGAGGACATAATCGACTATTTGGAGGAATTTGCTCTTTATGAGGAGATCACCGTCAAGGGCAAGGATTATGTGCTTGTACATGCGGGTCTCGACAACTTTTCACCCGACAGAGAGCTGGACGATTATCATTTGTCGGAAATGGTGTTCAACTGTCCGGATTATTCCAAGGTTTATTTTGAGGATAAGATCCTGGTTACAGGACATATGCCAACTGCTTATATAAAGGGTAATGTCGATCACAACCGTATTTATAAGGCTAACAACCATATCGCCATTGACTGCGGCTGCGGTATGGGATTGGAGGACGGCAAGCTTGGGGCTATTTGCCTGGATACGGGCGAGGAGTTTTATGTGTGATAATTTTGGGGCTGTTAAATACAGCCCCTCAGCTTGTAGAAAAACCTCCCATTGGTCGGTTTTCCTACAAGCTGGCGCCGTTTTTGACGGCAAAGCCGTCAAAAACAAAAATCGGGCAGAGCCTTGCTCTGCCTCGATTTTAAGGCTATGATCGCGATTTAGGGGGAAACCCTGATGGTTTCCCCCTAAGACCCAAAAAAAAAAAAAAAAGAGAACTTTCAGACTTTTTATACAAGCTGGGGGCTGTTAAATACAGCCCCTATTTTATACCAACTTTCCTGATAGCACGAATTTCAAAAATCGACCAAGTTCAGAGTTTTTGCCCAACTTTTCAAGCAAAAACTCTGAACTTGGTCGGATAACAAACCTTTTAAAATTGCTTGCAATTTTAAAAGGTTTGTGGTTTTGAAATTCTTTTTAATTCAGTAAATTATTGCCAACTTTCCTGAGAGACATTTTCTTGACATTTTCCCCCCAATGTAGTAAAATAAACACAGCTATGAAAAGCAAAAAATCAAAAGCACATTTACCGAAAGGATATAATATGGAAAACGGTACCGTTGCCTATAAATGCCCCAGCTGCAATGCGGGTCTTGTGTTTAATCCCAAAAGCGGAGGATTTGACTGCGAATACTGCGGAGGTCACTTTACCCAGGAACAGCTTGATTCTATTTCCACCGCTTCCGAGGTGATCCCCGATGCTTATTCCGAGGAAGAATTAAGAAAGTTTGAGGCGGACGCTGAAAAGATCGCCCATTCGCAGCTTTCCGACAAAGAAAAATACAGCGATCACCCCAAAAACGAAGCGGAAACTATGCGCTTTGCGGAGAAGAACAGGCTTTACACCTGCCCTACCTGCGGCGCGGAGATCATAACCGAGTCGGAGCTTTCCGCCACTGCGATCTGCCACTACTGCCACAGCCCCGTTGTGCTTTCGGGAAGGCTGGAGGGCGAATACTGCCCCGATATGCTCATTCCCTTTAAGAAAACCATGGAGGACGCTTTGCAGGGCTTTGAGGAGTGGACTAAGAAGTATAAATTCTTTTTGGCAAAGGGCTTCGGCGCGCCCGAAAGCCTTTCCAAGATACAGGGCATTTATGTTCCTTTCTGGCTTACCGACTGCATTACCGAGGGTACGCTGGTGGCTGAATGTTATCAACATGTCAGCTCAATACGCAGCGGCGATTACATAGTCAATACCGAAAAGAAATATACTGTGGTAAGACAGGGTACCCTTGAATTTTCCAAGATACCTGCCGACGGCTCTTTAAAGGCGGACGACGCGCTTATGGAGAGTATCGAGCCTTTTAATTACAATGATCTGGTGGATTTCAGAATGTCCTATCTGTCCGGTCATACTGCGGAGAAATACGACGTTTCCAAGGAGCAGGTGTACCCCCGTATAGATGCGAGGGCTTTGCAGCAGACCAAGACCGAGTTCAACAATTCCGTAAGGGGCTACAACCGCAAGATAGTCAAGTCCGAGGGCTACCGCGTCAAAGGTGTCAGGTGGAAATACGTTATGCTGCCGTTGTGGTTTTTGTCCTACAAATACAAGGATAAGTACTACTATTACGCCATGAACGGACAGACGGGAAAATTCGGCGGCACTCTTCCCATAAATAAACTTAAGCTGGGACTTATGAGCTTTGGCATTCCCGTTTTAGTGGCTTTGGGCATCACCCTTGCATCGATATTTATGGTATAGGGGGATTGGGAATGAGCATGAAAAAAATTATCAGTCTTTGGATAGCCTTTGTTCTGCTGCTTTTCGCCCTTCCGCTGAATGTCAGCGCAAAAACCGAGCCTATCGCGCTTGTGGTGGATAAGGGCGGCTATCTTACCGATGAGGAAAGCAGCGAAATTACCAAAAAAGCCCTGGAAGCAGTGCTTGAAACCAAAATGAACATTATCATATATGTCTGTGATAATGTGGGTTCGCGCAAAACCGACGCGGCGGTGGTGGATCATGCCGACGTTACCTATGAGCAGCTGTGTGGAATCAATACCGACGGCGTTCTTTTCATGATAAATCTTGATACCAAATATGACTATATCTCCACCAGCGGCGTCGCAATAAACTATTTCAGCGATTACCGCATTGACAAAATGTTCGATTGGTTTTATGACGACCTGGTTCGTGAGGATTACTCGCAGGCGGCTTTGACCTTTATAGATTCCCTTTTGTATTATTACCGTCAGGGCAAGGCAAACAATCAGACCGAGATCGCGGGGAAGTGGGTAGACCCGGAGGAAATTTTATCTGTGCTGTTTGTCACGACCATAATCGCCCTTATTATCGGATTGATCATTTACACCTCGAATAAGAACAGATACAGACTGCAAAAACCCAATACAAGGGATTATATGGTAAACGGCTCTATGCTGCTGAACCAAAGCACCGACACCTACATAGGCACGGTAGTGAACAGGGTATATTCTCCCCGAAGCTCGGGCAGCAGCGGCGGAGGGGGCGGAGGAAGCTCCCATAGCTCCACCCACCATTCCAGCGGCGGAGGAAGTCACGGCGGCGGAGGACGGCATAGGTAAGGACTTGGTATTTGTGTTGATATACCGCGTTGAGGATTGTAGTATATGGGTTTGATAAAAATGTTGACATACGGCGTTGAAAACTACGGTGTATGGGTTTAACAAAAACGTTGATATACGGCGTTGAAAACTGCGGTATATGGGTTTAACAAAAATGTTGACATACGGCGTTGAAAATTGCAGTATATGGTTTTGATAAAAATGTTAACATACGGCGTTGAAAATTGTGGTGTATGGGTTTAACAAAAATGTTGACATACCGCATTGAGAATTACAACCATAAATTTGCAAAAACACGCTTTTGATGGAGGCTTTTATGAAAATCAAAAGAACTTTATCTTTAATAATTTCGGCGGCGCTTGCCTTGACGGGCTGCTCCTCAAATGAGCCCTCGGTGGTATTGCCGCCCGATGAGACAGCTGTCACTACTCCTTTTGAGGAAACGACTGTGACGGATATTACCGAAGGTGTTACTGTTACAGTGGCTACAACGGTTACGGAAAGCGAACAGACCACTGTCAGCGAAACTACGGAAGCGGAAACCTCCGATACTGAGGGTGAAGGGGCAAGTAATTCGCCCTCGGGCGGTTCAAACGGCGGTTCGGGCAATAACTCGGGCGGTTCGGGAAACAATTTGGGCGGAAGCTCCAACGGCGGGTCTAATGGGGGATCGTCAGGCACTAATAACGGAGGCGGTTCGTCAGGCGGCTCCGGCGGCGGTTCTTCGGGAGGTTCAGGCGGCTCGGGCAATACCGGCGGAGATACGGTGGTTTCCCTTGAAGCAGGCTGGGTAAACGGTAATACTTGGGAAAGCAACGGCAAATACTGCGGAACTATCGAGCTTATGATAACCAACAAGGGATCTTCCTTAAGCGGCTGGACGGTCTCTTTTGCAGTACCCAACGGCTTGGCAATAGACAACGGCTGGAACGGTATCTTTTCCGTCAGCGGTACCAATGTAACCGTGAAGAATGAGAGCTACAACAAAGATTTTGCAAGCGGTACAAGTATTACTATTGGTTTTCAGTATAACAGCCCCTCGCCTTTTGACCCGCCTTCAAACATTACCATTAACGGCAGTGCGGCAGGCGGCGGTAATAACGGCGGAGGAAACGGCGGCGGTAACAGCGGCGGCGGAAACGATTCCCCCTCCGAGCCTGTAAAGCCTCTGCCTGCTCCTGCGGAAAACGGACTTGTGAAAGAACACGGCAAGCTGTCGGTCAAGGGCGCGCAGCTTGTTGACAAAAACGGAAAGAATTTCCAGCTTAAGGGAATGAGTACCCACGGTATCGCGTGGTTCCCCGATTTTATCAATGAAAACGCATTCAAGACGCTTCGTGACGATTGGAACACCAATGTTATCCGTCTTGCCATGTATACTGCCGAATACGGCGGTTATTGCAGCGGCGGTGATAAGACCTATCTGAAAAACCTTATAGATAAGGGAGTTCAGGCGGCGACAAATCTTGGAATGTATGTAATAATAGACTGGCATATTCTGTCGGACAGCAATCCTCAGACCAACAAAGGCGAGGCAAAGAAATTTTTCGAGGAGATGTCCTCAAAGTACAAGAATTACGACAATGTGCTTTATGAGATCTGCAACGAGCCTAACGGCGGCACTTCCTGGAGTACGATAAAATCTTATGCGGAGGAGATAATCCCCGTTATAAGGAAAAATTCTCCCGATTCTGTTGTGATCGTTGGCAC
>JAAVIE010000046.1 GCA_014799325.1 Oscillospiraceae bacterium | reverse complement strand
TCTCAGCGCCCGTCCAACGTACTGCTCACTAGTTCCGCTTTGGTAAGCTATGGCTGTATCGAAAAAGTTTACGCCCAGGTCAAGCCCTCTTTTAATGATCTCCCGTGAGTTTTCCTCATTCAGCGTCCAGGAGTGCTGACCTGCTTTCGGATCTCCGAAGCCCATACAGCCCATACATATACGTGAAACATTCAGATCTGATTTTCCCAGCTTTGTATATTCCATAATGTCACTTCCTTAAATTATCTTCCGATAGTATTATAAACCAAATTTTTCAAAATGTAAAATGCTTATATTTAATGGCTTTTCATACAAAAAATGAATAACAGGAAAATTATTATAACGCGTTTACAGGCATTTTTCAATATATGAGAATGGTTTTGCGGAAAATATTTGGGTAATTCTGCTATTGTGATTTTTTTCAAAAAATAGTATAATATTGTTAGAATTCAAAGAGTTAGAATTCTATGATAAAAGTCTTTGTAAATATTTCAGACAACGGTCATTACAAAAACGAGCATTAAAAAAGTCTTTGCAAATATTTCGGACAACGGTCATTACAAAAACGAGCATTAAAAAAGAGGTGAGATCTTGAAAAATTCGCTCCACTTCCTGCTTATGGCGGATCATTTTCTGTTTCAGAAAAAGCTTTTTTCAGGCATCAAGGACACGGATCTTTCCCTTGGACAGCCCAAAATACTTGATTATCTCAAGGATCATAACGGAACAGTTCAAAAGGACATTGCGGCGGCTTGCCATATCGAGCAGGCTTCTCTCACCTCTGTGCTGAACGGAATGGAGAAAAAAGGGCTTATCACAAGAGAGATGAGGGACGGTAACAGACGGTCGCTGTACGTTTTTCTGACAGAGAAAGGCAAGGAGCTGGCGGAGCGTATCAACGCCGAATTTGAGAAGATAGAAAAAGAGGCGCTGAAAGGTTTTTCCGAAAAAGAAAAGGAAGAATTGAACCGATTCCTTTCACAAATACACAAAAATATAAATTGATGTTATTGGAGGAATTATAATGGATAAAATGAGTAAACAGGAGCTTGTAAAGAGATACATACTGCTTGTGATCGGGCTGTTTTTCTCGGCGCTGGGCGTTGCCATAACGAAGCGGGGAGATCTGGGCGTTTCCCCTATTTCCTCGGTAGCCAATGTGGTTGCTGAAAAATTCAGCTTTTTCAGCCTGGGAAGCTGGCTTATTGTGTGGAACTGTGTGCTGATCTTAGGGCAGATGATCGTTTTAAGAAAGAATTTTAACCCTATTCAGCTTTTGCAGATACCACTTTCATTTTTGTTTGGCTGGTTCACCGATTTTGGGGTGTGGGCGGCTTCCTTTATCCCTGCTGAGATCTATCCTGTACGGTTGCTTATGGTGTTTGTGGGAACTGTGATTCTGGGCTTCGGCATAACTCTCTGCGTTATCGCCAATGTGGTCATGAATTCGGGTGAGGCTTTTGTAAAGGCTATTTCCGACACCGCCCACAAGAATTTCGGCAGTATAAAGATCGGCTTTGATGTGTGCTGCGTTGTTGCCACTGTGGCGCTGTCGCTGGTGTTCTTTCACTTTAATATAGTGGGAACGCGGGAAGGTACTATTATTGCTGCCCTGCTCACCGGATTCGTGATAAAGCTGTTCACCAAGCTGATACAGGCGCCTGCCACAAGGCTTTTGCATGGGAACGTATGATTTAAATAATCAAGCGGCGGTCGCAATGACTGCCGCTTGTTTTTTATCAAAGGTCGTGTTATAATTGATAATGTAACAGAAAAGGCTTTTAACATTTAAGGAGTTTTTATGGAGATCAGAGTTCTGCGGTATTTTTTGACGGTCGTAAGAGAGCAAAGCATCACAAAAGCAGCAGAGGTGCTTCACATAACCCAGCCCACATTGAGCCGACAGCTTGCGCAATTAGAGGACGATATAGGCGTAAGGCTTTTTGACAGAGGCAGCAGAAAAATATCTCTCACAAATGAGGGAATGCTTCTCCGCAGACGGGCTGAGGAAATTTTACAGCTTGTGGATAAGACGGAAAAAGAGCTTATCGAGCAGGACGAGCAGATCGAGGGAAAAATAACGGTGGGCTGCGGAGAGATCGCTTCCGTTCAGCTGCTGCCCGATCTGTTTGACAGCTTCCACAAAAAATATCCCCTGGTGAGCTTTGATATCTATACCGCAACTGCCGATAATGTAAAAGAGCAAATGGACAGAGGGCTGGTGGATATTGGCTTGCTTTTGGAGCCTATAGATATTGAAAAATACGATTTTATCAGGCTTGATATGAAAGAACAGTGGGTGGTGGTAATGCGCCCCGACAGTCCACTTGCGGAAAAAGAATATGTTACCGCAAAGGAGCTGTCCGAGGTTCCGCTTATCCTGCCCCGCCGTCTTAAGGTGCAAAGCGAGCTTGCAAGCTGGTTCGGGGATCATTATGAGGGGCTTGATGTGCTTTTTACCAGCAATCTGAATACCAACGCCGCAATTATGGTAAGCAAGGGACTGGCTTATTCTATTGTTGTGAAAGGCGTGATGCCTTTTTGGGATCAGTCAAAAATAACCTACCGCCCACTTTATCCACCTCTCACCGCAACAAGCGTGTTGGCTTGGAAGCGCGGGCAGCCTTTCAGCTTAGCGGCTACAAAGTTCATTGATCATATTAAATGCTTTTTGGGTATGGAAAGTCATAATAATTAAGTATTTGACATAATAGGTTTTTGAGATATAATGTAAGTGTGATCGGAAGTTGATCTTTTGATCATACTTACTTTTTTGTTGAGGAGAGTGAGGAAATGACTCTGAACGAAGCAAGCGCACAGTTTCAAATAGATATCGACATGCTGAAAAGCTATGAGGAAAACGGACTTTTTTCACACAAGATCTTGGCTGACGGCGTTTCCGATTATTCACAGACAGATATTAAGCGGATAGCTCTTATCCGCTCTTTGCAGAAATTCGGAATGGGTATGGAGGAATTGAAAAGATACTTTGATCTGGCTGACAGTAGGTCTGAAAGTAAGGACGAACAGATCCGTCTGCTTAAAAAACAGCGGTGCAGATTACTGGAAGAAATTCACGAAAAACAACAGAGCCTGGACGAACTTGATTTTATGATCAGCGAAGCCAAAAACGGAGCAAAGAGATAAACGGATACAAAGTCAGAGCTAAGAATACAGGTGAAAACAAACTCAAGATAAAACTGAATAAAAGGACATCAAAAGTGAGGTTATTTATGAAAAAACTATTGGCGGCTGTTACCGCATTGCTTATGCTGTTCTCTTTTACGGCATGTGAAAGCTCTTCCGATCAAAATGGCAGCACAAACACTTCTTCCCCTGCGGGTGCGAACGGTACAAACAACACTTCTTCCCAAAAAGAGGAAAACAAGCCAAGCGCATCGGCAGGCGATTCACAGCAGGAAAATCAGGATAATAAGGACAGTAAAATTCTTATCGTGTATTTTTCACGGTGGGGCAACACCGATTTCCCAAGCGATGTGGACTCCACCACATCAGCCAGCATAGTTACCGACAACAAGCGTTTCGGCACAACCGAATATGTGGCGAGAATGATACAGGAAGAGACAGGCGGAGATATTCACCTTATCGAAACCGCATCAAAATACACTGCAGATTATGACGAGCTGATAAGCGTGAACCATGACGAAATGGCAGAGGGATTTTTACCCGAGCTGAAAGAAACTGACCTTGATATTTCAAAATACGATACGGTATTTGTGGGCTATCCTGTATGGGCAACAAATGTTCCGAGAGCAGTCATATCATTTTTAAACAAGTACGATCTTTCCGATAAAAAGGTAATTCCATTTTGCACACATGCAGGCTATGGCGCAGGAAAAAGCTACTCCACCATTGCTGAAGCAAGCAAGGCGAAGGACACCGCCGAGGGACTTGCCATTGAAGCAAAGGACGTGCCTGATTCAAAGGATACTGTAAAAGCCTGGCTTGATTCTGTAGGTATTGCAAAAGCACAGAGCGTAAATTCCGAAATGACAGGCAGCACCGAGACTGCTATCAAAGTCACTGTCGGAGACACGGTTTTAGACGGCGTTATGTATGACACGGCTTTAGCAAAGGAAATTATGGGATATTTTCCCCTGACCGTTTCAATGGTGGGATATATCGGCAGAGAGTATTACGGCGGCGTGGACTTTTACCCTGAAAATCTTGAAGGCGGTCAGAGGAACTTTGAAAACGGCGATATTACTTACTGCCAGCCTCACCACAATATGGCGATCTTCTATGCCCAGACCGATAAGCCTACACTTTCGGTAGACGTTATCCCTATCGGAAAAATAACCTCCGACCTGTCGGTTTTTGAGAGTTTTGACAGTGCGGAAACGGTTATATTTTCCCTTGCGGATTAAAAACAACAGAAGCTTTTTAGAACAAGGTCTGAAAAAGACGGCAATGAAACAACATGGAGGTATTTAACTATGAAAAAATTAACGGCACTTTTGCTTGCGGGATTTATGGCGTTTTCTCTTACCGCCTGCTCCGAAAGCGGCAATAAAACAGATAATAAGACAGCAGCGCCCGAAAACACTGTAAATAGCACAAAGCCGGAACAGGAAGCAAACGGCGGAGCAGACAGCCAGGGCACTTCCCCCGAAAAAACAGAAGGAGAAAACGCGGGAGAGGACACAACAAACGAGGACACAAACAGCAAAAAGATTTTGGTCGCATATTTTTCAGCCACCCACACCACAGAGGGCGTTGCAAAAGTCATTGCCGAGAGCCTTGGTGCGGACATGTATGAGATCGTTCCCGAGCAGCCATACACATCTGCCGATTTGGACTACAATGACAAAAACAGCCGCAGCACTGCGGAAATGAACGATAAAAACTCCCGCCCCGCAATCTCGGGCTCTGTGGAGGATATGGGCAAATACGATATCGTGTTTATCGGCTACCCTATCTGGTGGGGCGACGCACCCAGGATCATCAGCACCTTTGTGGAAAGCTATGATTTTTCGGGAAAGACCGTTGTTCCCTTCTGCACCTCTGCAAGCAGCGGAGTTGGCTCCAGCGCTTCCAACATTGAACAGCTTGCGGGCGGCGGAACATGGCTCTCCGGCACACGTCTGAACGCAAATACATCAAGAAGCGACGCCGCAGAGTGGGTCAACGGGCTTGATCTCGGAGTTACGGCAGAATGATTTATACTAATACCTATTTTGATAATAGATTTTATCTACTGTCAAAATCCTTCGGCTTTGCCGAAGGAACCGCCAGCAGCGGTGGGTATGTACGTTCAATACAATACCCAAGGGAGCTATGCTCTTAAAAAGTAGCTTGTCTTCTTTTTAAAAGGGTAACAGAATCAAATTTTGCCTTGCAAAATTCTCTTTTTATGGTATAATAACCTCAGACTGCGGAAAGAGGAAAAAATTATTTTAATGTCTGAGAACATTTTACCGTTTAGAGGAATCGTTCGCTTTGCTCACTCTTTTTATGGTATAACAACCTCAGACTGCGGAAAGAGGAAGATATTATCTTAAATATCTGAGAACGTTTTACCTTTTTAAAGGAATCGAATTTTACCTCGCAAAAATCTCTTTTTATGGTATAATTGATAAATAAACGATTTACAGGAGGACAATATGGAATACCGCAAGCTGCCCCACGGAAATGAGCAAATCAGCATTTTAGGCATCGGAGCAAGCTCCATACAGAATTCAAGCGAAAAGGAAATTGAAGAAACCGTTTCCCTCGCTGTGGAAAAAGGCATAAACTTTTTCGACATGGCATCGTCGGAAGCGAAGCCCTTTGCCCCCTACGGACGTGCATTGTCGGGGGTTCGCGGCAAGATATATTACCAGATCCATTTCGGCGCAATCTATGAAACAGGCACTTACGGCTGGACTACCAACATTGACACAATAAAGCGCTCTGTGGATTGGCAGCTGGACGCTCTGAAAACCGACTACATAGATTTCGGCTTTATCCACTGCATTGATGAGGAAAGCGATCTTGCAAAGATCGAAAAAGCAGGTGTCATCAAGCACATAGAAGAACTGAAAAAGCAAGGCACGGTGCGGCATATAGGACTTTCCACCCATACTCCCAGCCTTGCGGAAAAGGTTCTGGACATGGGTATAATAGATATACTGATGTTTAGCATAAATCCCGGCTATGACTACCAACACGGAGAATACGCTTACGGCGAGGTGGACGAGCGCATGAAGCTGTACCGCCGCTGTGAGTCCGATGGCGTGGGGATCTCGGTAATGAAGGCATTCAGCGGAGGGCAGCTTCTTAACGAAAAAACTTCGCCTTTCGGTAAGGCTCTGACTGAATTTCAGTGCATTCAGTACGCCCTTGACAAGCCGGGCGTTGTCACCGTTCTGCCAGGAATACGCAATAAGGAAGACCTGCTCCGCATTCTTACCTTTTGTGATGCAGGTCAGGCGGAAAAGGACTACTCGGTAATAGGTTCCTTTGCGCCCCAAGATGCGGAGGGAAAATGCGTATACTGCAACCACTGCCAGCCATGCCCCGCAGGATTGGACGTTGGTCTTATCAACAAGTATTACGACCTTTCCAAGGCGGGAGATGCCCTTGCTAAAGATCACTATGAAAATCTTGCGGTGAAGGCTGATTCCTGTATAAAGTGCGGTCACTGCAATAAGCGCTGTCCTTTCCATGTGGATCAAATGGCGAGAATGTGCGAGATAGATACTTATTTTAAAAAATAATTTTATTCGAATAAAAATTCCGTCGGGAGAACGGCATAATGTCGCTCTTCCGACGGATCTTTTATTTATTTGTGTTTAACGTTATACTCAGATCAAAGCGTCAAGCTCGTCAATAGTCTCATCAAAGACCTTCATAGCGCTCTTGACAACTTCGGGAGAGCAAAGATCGATCCCCGCAATTTTCAGCTCGTTGAGAGGATAATCGGAGCCGCCAGTGGAGAGGAATTTCAGGTAGTTGGAAGCGTCGCCTGTTTCAAGAATATTGGACGCAATTGCAACTGCAGAAGAAAAACCAGTAGCATATTGATAAACATAATATGCGCGGTAGAAATGAGGGATAAACGCCCACTCGTATTTGAGTGTATCGCAGAAATCCGCATCGGGGTAATACTGCTTTACCAGATCTGCGTACACACTGTTCAGGACCTCTGCATTTAAGGGAGTTCCGCTTGCTTCAAGCTCATGTGCCTTATGCTCGAATTCTGCAAAGAGGGTCTGACGGAACACGGTAGTTCTGAATCCCTCAAGGAAGTGGTTCAGGATATAGGCGCGGCGCTTTTTGTCGGTCTCGGTCTTGAGCAGATATTTTGTCAGCAGAACTTCGTTGCAGGTGGAAGCCACTTCTGCCACCATAATACGGTAATTATGGTTCGCGTAATCCTGCTTTTCGGAAGAAAGATAGGAGTGCATTGCATGACCCAGCTCGTGAGCAAGTGTGAATGCGTCGTCAAGAGCGTCTGCGTAGTTCAGCTTTACATAAGGGTGAACGCCGTAAATTCCCGCAGAGAATGCGCCGCCCTCTTTTCCGGGAGTTTCGTAAACGTCGATCCAGTTTTCACGGTAAGCGCGGCGGATAACGTTCTGATAATCCTCGCCGAGGGGAGCAACAG
Source organism: Oscillospiraceae bacterium (assembly GCA_014799325.1). Classification (GTDB taxonomy): domain Bacteria; phylum Bacillota; class Clostridia; order Oscillospirales; family Ruminococcaceae; genus Ruminiclostridium_E. The sequence goes on along the minus strand of JAAVIE010000046.1, from coordinate 5,653 downwards.
CATTGATGACCAGCTCACATGCGTTTTCATAAGGCATGGGGTATTCAACATCTTCTACCATAGGGGTATAGAGGTCATAAACGTCCAGCTTATCCAGCTTCAACGCCTTTTTTCTGAGCTTTAAATACTTGCTCATTGTAGGGATCGACTGGTGGATAGCTTCTACAAGAGAATCATACACTGCTTCGGGAACGTTGGAGGAGGCAAGGAACATCTCGCGGGCGGACTTGTAGCCCCTTACGTCAGCAAGGAGATTGTCCTGCTTGACGCTGCCGCTGTACATGCAGGTTATGGTGTTGATGTACTTGCCGTAGGTGCCGAACATTCCCTCAAAAGCGGATTCACGTAGCTTTCTGTCGCTTGATTCGCGCATTACGCCGAAGTTTCCTCTTGTAAGCTCGACCTTCTTTCCGTCGGAGCCTGAAATTTCGGGAAGCTCCATTTCCACATTGGTGAACATGTCGTAGGTGTCGGAGGGTGTTCCTGAGATCTTTCCTATTTTTGCAACGAGAATTTCGCTTTTTTCGTCAAGAACATGGGCTCTCAGACGGGTAGCGTCCTCGATCTTATGAGCATATTTTTTCAAAGGCTCATATTTCAGAAACTCCGCAAGCTTATCCTCGGGTATCTCCATAAGCTCGGGGTCGAAGAATGCCGCCGCGGAGCCTGCCTTTACCGACAGCATATTGACCTTGTCGCACATTGTCAGAGCCGCGGTGTCGCTTCCGTCAATAGTTTTGGCGAGAAATGCGTAATCCGCAACGGGGTCAAACTTTTCATAAAAGCCGTACAGCGTTTCATAAGCCGCAAAAAGCGACTCTGCCGACTGGGAGAGAGTGCCTTTGACAGCGGCAAGAGCGGCAACTCCCTTTTCGCACTCGGCATAAGCCTTTTCCCAATCCTCGGGGGTCTTGAAAATGTGGGTAAAATCCCATTTCAGCTCGGCAGGTATTTCGTTTCTGTTTTTCATTATCGTTTTTCCCTTCCTGTTTTATTTGTCCTCCGAAAAATTCTTGGAGGAAATGTTTTACATTAGTATTATAGCATTTGTGAGTGGAAAAATCAATAAGCTGTCAGTTGATTTTTTAGAGGGAAACATACTGCTTGTATAAATAGTCAAAAAGTTTTCTTTTTTGGAATGAAAGCGGTCTTAAAGGGAAACATCATGGTTTCCTTCGGCTTGTAGTAAAACCGACCGGCAGGAGTTTTTCTACAAGCTGCGGCGGTCTTTTACCGTCAAGTTATTTTGGACGAAAATTGAGGGGCGAGGTGTTTCTCGCCCAGAATTTTTCATGTCTTACCACTATAAAAAAAGATTTCAGCGGTGTAATGGGCAAAAATAAAACTCGACCGAAGCCGAGCTTTATTGAGTCCAGCGTCACACCGGTGTCAGGAAACTACGAAAAAGATTTTTTACGTTTTCACTGAGGGATTTGAACCTGCGTAAAGCTAACCCTTACTTTTACTACTCATCAATTCACATAAGGGTTTGAATTCCAAGGAATCGTCTATTTTTTCTTCTATATATTGTCCATCTTCCCAGTATGATTTAAGTCCGTATGCTTTAATATGATGATAAGATGCATCACTTGTTAGCAATCTGTATTGATCATCTATTATTTCAAGCGCAGCGCAATTTGAGATAGATAGTCCTATTTCATTACTGGTTTTCAATAAATCTTTTACATTTTCTAATCTGCCCGGTGCGTCACAATGCGGAACAAATAATCCATCTACAAAGCCCAAACATTTCACACTAATTAATGGCTGATCATCTCCAAATTTTATTTTTAATGAATCCGAAGAGCATTCCTTAAACCAACAGTTTGCGCCTGCTGAAACACCACACATAACTTTTCCGGCTTCCCATGCTGCTCTCAAAATTTTATCAAATCCGGTATCCTCCCATAATTTTATCATATCAAGAGTATTTCCGCCACCTTCAAAGATTATATCTGCCCAATCTATAAGACTTTGGACATATTCTTTGTCAGTTAATTTGTCGCTTTTCAAATCTTTGCATGGACAGCCATACATTTTTTGATATATATCAACCATGACCTGAAAATATCCTTCTTGTCTTTCAAGTGGTTGTGAGTGCGCAATTAAAAGAAAATTCGGATGCTCTTTTCCGGTCAACTTAATTATTTCTCTATCTTGATTTTCTAATTCGTATGGATATCTTGTGCCGTCTGATTTTAGTCTGCCATTTTCTCCGCCGCCAATAGCAACTATTTTTTTACTCATTTCAATCTCCAAATATATGTTCAAGTTTTAATATTTAATCTCCGCCTAAGAATATATTGTCTGCATTATATCATAAAAAAGAGAATTTTGCAAGGCAAAATTCGATTCCTTTAAAAGATAAAATAACCTCAAACATTTAATAATTTCTTCCTCTTTCCGCAGTTTGAGGTTATTATACCATAAAAAGAGTGAGCAAAGCGAACGATTCCTCTAAAACGGTAAAATGTTCTCAGACATTAAAATAATTTCTTCCTCTTTCCGCAGTCTGAGGTTATTATACCATAATCATCTGCCTATAGTAACAAGTTAAAATAAATCATTTTTGGTCTACTTTACAAATTAATTAGACCGTGTGTTATGCTAAACAGAACAAAACAAAGAAAAAGCCTTGAAACTATGCTGTTTCAATCAAGTTTTTTCGTGTGAGTTCGTTACCAAAAAGATTTCTTAAAAGCAAACATACCGTAGGCGCAGCACGTGTCCAAAATTGCGGTTTTTGCGAAGCAAAAATGACGGCTCTCAGCCGTCAAGTAATTTTGGACGAAAATTGAGGGGCGAGGTGTTCCTCGCCCCAAAATTTTCATGGCAGGGGTGGTAGGAATCGAACCCACGTCAAAGGTTTTGGAGACCCCTATTCTACCATTGAACCACACCCCTGTAAAAACACAGCAAAAAAGCTGCATCAAAGGAAAACCGACGGGCGAGAACACCTCGCCCTAAAATTTTCCTGGTGCGCCAACAGGGACTCGAACCCCGGACCGACCGGTTATGAGCCGGTTGCTCTAACCAACTGAGCTATTGGCGCATTTTAGAGCGTACACGCTCTGAAAACTATCTAAATAAAGAAGTTATTACGGATAAACCGTTGGTGATCCACCCGGGAATCGAACCCGGGACACCCTGCTTAAAAGGCAGGTGCTCTGCCGCCTGAGCTAGTGGATCATTTTTCCTAAAATGACAACGATAGTATTATATCAAAAATATTCCCTATTGTCAATAGTTTTTCGGAAATTTTTTCTAATTATTGCCCTCTTTTGAATATTTAAAGCGGCAGTATCTCAAATTCAACGCAAAACTTCATAAAAGCCTTTGTCAAATCATCAATACTGCCGCCGTTACATACCTTGATCCGCTATATCTGACTTTTTATCTTATTCAAAGCCCCTTTTTCAAGCCTCGACACCTGCGCCTGACTTATGCCTATCTCCTCTGCCACCTCTACCTGGGTCTTCCCTTGGAAAAAGCGGAGATTCAGTATCTTTTTCTCTCGGTTCCCCAGGTTCACGATAGCGTCTTTTAGGGCAATTTCGTTGAGCCAGTTTATGTCATTGTTCTTGTCGCCTACTTGATCCATAACATAAACCGTATCGCCGGATTCGGAAAAAACAGGCTCGTACAGTGAAATGGGGTCGCTTACCGCTTCCAGAGCCATTACCACATCTTCCTTTTTTACTTCAAGCTCCTTGGCAATGGCCTCAACCGTTGGCTCGGCGGAGGTCTCGTTGATTATACGCTCCCTCACCTGCATTGCCTTATATGCCAGATCCCTTAAAGAACGTGAGATCCTTATGGTGCCGCTGTCACGGAGATAGCGCCTTACTTCCCCGATGATCATGGGAACTGCGTAGGTACTAAATTTCACATCTAATGTTATATCAAAGTTATCTATCGCCTTGATAAGTCCTATAACTCCCACCTGAAACAGGTCGTCGGGATTTTCTCCTCTGCCGTTAAAACGCTGGATCACGCTCAACACAAGGCGCAGATTGCCGTTTATCAGCTCCTCACGCGCTTTCATGTCGCCCTCCTTTATCTTTTTCAGCAGCTTGATCTTCTCTTCTTCCTTCAGTACCTTTAATTTTGAGGTGTTTACTCCCGATATTTCAACTTTTCCGTAATACATATCTGCCTCCAACTGTCTTTTTTTGCAAAATATTTCACATTTATGTATTTTGGAAGCGGGATTTGCAGATAATTTGCAATTTCTTCTCACAAAAGTATTATTGTCGGAATAAGATTTGATATTCTCCAAATTTTACTTATGGAAAAATTTCACAGGATATACAAAAACAGTGTGCAGAACTTGTAGCGATTTACAATTCTTTTAGAAAAGTTGTAAATATACTCCCCCTCCGGCTTGTTTTTTTAAGTGTGTTATGCTACAATTAAAAATAACGGAGGTGATCTATAATGAAGGTCAAAAAGAAAGCTGCTATGGCAGCGGCAGTATTTGTGGCGGCTATGAATCTGACCGCTTGCGCTTACGGGCCTCCTCCCATGGAGGATCGGAATGCTCCGCAGCAGCAGGAACAGCCTTCTGACAATACAGAAGAACAAAATGCAGATGCGGCAGATACAGAGAGCATAGAAGTATAATGATACTGCAACTTGTTCCCATAGGAGGGCGCCGAAAAAATGAGCAATTCAATAAAAACCGAGCATCTGAAACAGCTCGCCCAATACAAACGCACCCTTTGGCGTGATCCAAAGCTCAAATTTTTGTTTTTGGAACTTACCTTGCGCTGCAACGAACGCTGTATCCACTGCGGAAGCCGCTGCGGTGATATAAAAAGCCAAGAGCTGACCTTGGAGCAATACAAAAATTTCCTTGATAAGATAAAAAACGACTTTGGCACCCGGGAAATACAGCTTTGCATAACAGGCGGCGAACCGCTGCTGCGAAAAGATTTTTTCGATATAATGGGTCATGCCCATTCCCTGGGCTTTCATTGGGGAATGACCTCCAACGGCACCCTTATTGACGAAAAGACCGCCGCAAAGCTTGAAGAATGCGGAATGGGCACCGTTTCAATAAGCCTTGACGGCATGGAAAGCTCTCACGACAGGTTCAGGCAAACCGAAGGCGGCTGGCAAGCGGCAATAAATGGGGTAAATTCGCTTATTAAAAGGAATGCCTTTGAACACATACAAATAACCACCGTGGTACATAAGGGAAATATTGATGAGCTTGAAGAGATGTACCATTACCTTTGCGGCGTTGACATCGACTCTTGGCGTATCGTTACTATTGAGCCTATTGGCAGAGCCTTGGACGCAGGCCTGACCCTTGCGCCCGAAGATTACAGGCGGGTATTTGATTTTATCCAAAGCAAAAGGCAGGAGGGTATGCCAATACATTACGGCTGTACTCATTATTTAGGGCTTGAATATGAGCGGGAGGTGCGCGACTGGTATTTCCTCTGTAATGCGGGGATATACTCTGCGGGCATACGCGCAAACGGTGATATCGGCGCCTGTCTTGATATAGAAATGCGCCCCTCGCTTTTAGAAGGCAACATACTTACAGACGATTTTACACAGATCTGGAAAAATGGCTTTAAAACCTACCGCTCGGAATTTTATAAAGATAGCGCAAAATGCTCCTCCTGCAAGCAGAGTGAGTTCT
>JAAVIE010000045.1 GCA_014799325.1 Oscillospiraceae bacterium | reverse complement strand
TGCCGCTGACTTCGTTGAATTTTCTTGACGGGCGACAGCCCGCCTGCGAAAATTCGCCTTGTCATCGACAAAATTATGCTCGAAAATCCGCACACCACTCCTATTGGAACAAGTTCTTAATCGTCAGCATCATGATCCTCCATAAGCTCGGAAACAGAGGAAAAACCGCGGCTCAGTCCGATGCCGTTTCTTGCGTCCTCAATAGCTTTCATAGTTTCAGTGTTTGGAATCGGCATTCCGATACGAAAAGGGATAGCCTGTTCCCGAACAGCCTGACGAAGAAACATATTCACCGCTGTGCTTAAACTCAAACCAAGACTCTCAAACAATGCTTGAGATTCCTGCTTCAAGGTTGGGTCAATTTTTATATTCGTGCTTACAGCAGCCATAATACCGCCTCCTTTCAATATCTATTATATATCTATAGTACCCACGTTGTCAATACTTTATGCAAATAATCTTTGGGGGCTTTACAAATTTTTCCCTTTAGGGTATAATAAATAGTGTATATGCCTATGAGGAGAAAAGAAAAATGGATATCGAAAAAATCCCTTATCCCGATATGATAATATTCGATTACGGTCATACCCTTTTGTATGAACCCGATTGGGATTCAAGACGTGGAAACGAGGAGCTGTTTAAGCATATCTCAAAAAATCCCGACAATGTTACCGTTGACGATTACCAAAGAGTTATTGAGCAGGTTTACGGCAAGGTAATGAAGGTGAGGGAAAATGAAAATTGCGATATTTCGTCTGTTGTTTCGGACAGGACTGCCGCTGAACTGCTGAATATAGAATTTGCCCTGACTCCCCTTGAACGACAGATCGTTTTTTGGACGGCGGCAACAAAGGGTGCGGTAATGCCCGAAGCGGATAAAATGCTGGATTGCCTTAACGAAAAGAAGATAAGAACGGGAGTAATAAGCAACATCGGCTGGTCGGGAGAAGCGTTGAAAGAAAGAATCGATCGACTGCTGCCCAATAACCGCTTTGAGTTTGTGATAGCGTCAAGCGATTATATGTTCAGAAAGCCAAGCAAGGTGCTTTTTGATATTGCTTTGAAAAAAGCGGGACTGCCTCCCGAAAAGGTGTGGTACTGCGGAGACAATCCCAAAGCAGATGTGGAGGGAGCGGCAGGAGCAGGGATTTTTCCTGTGTGGTATGATAACGACAGTGAGTATACAGACAGGGATTATGTGCCCAAGTGCGAACATTTACATATAAAGGATTGGATAGAAATGGTAAAGATTTTGGATAAGCTGTAAAGGAGACGTTATGTTCAACAATAAGATAATCGACGATATAACGGATTATATTTTTGTTACCGACAAACCCGAAAAATCGGATATAATATTTCTTCCCGGCGGTTCTTTTCCGTCGCAGGGTGAATATGCCGCAGAGCTTTACCGTGAGGGCTATGCCTCTTTGATTATGCCGTCGGGTGGACTTAGCGTAAAGCGCGAAGCGTGGCCGGGCGTTAAGGAGGGAAAGGCGGATATTTATGACGGCGATTATAAATCCGACTGCGAATTTCTTACCGATGTGCTGATAAAAAACGGTGTTCCCATATCGGCAGTAATAGGGGAGGACAAATCGGGACATACCCGTGATAACGCCTTTTTCTCACGAAAGGCTGCCGATGACAGGGGATTTGATATAAAAAGCGGACTTATTGTCTGCAAATCTTTTCATGCAAGAAGATGCCTTATGCTGTATCAAATGGCTTTCCCTACAGTTCGGCTCATAGTGTGTCCCTTTGATGTATCTGGGATAACAAGGGATAGTTGGTTCATGACCGAACAGGGCGTTGACAGAGTTTTAGGCGAGCTTGCCCGCTGCGGAAATCAGTTTGCGGAAGATATAAAGGAGTATCTGAACATAAAAAAATAACGTTTAAAAAAAATTACATTCACACAAAACTAAGTTTATTTTAGAAAGGAAAAAAACTATGTTAGAATACGATGAAATAAGACTTGAGACCGAGGGCTTGGAGCCTCAGCTTTCGGAGCTTGAAAAGGCTATGAATATGGATCAGCTTATAAAGGAAGCCAATGAGCTGGAGGAACAGTCCACACAGCCAAACTTCTGGGACGATGCGGAAAATTCCCAAAAGATAATGCAGAAAATAGGCGGTCTGAAAAACAAGATCAACAGCTTTAAAAAGCTTAAAGAATGCTATGAAGATGTGGTGACAATGATCGAGCTTGCCGAGGAAGCGGAGGACGCTTCTATGCTGCCCGAGATCAAGGAGCAGGCGGAGTCATTCAAGTCACAGCTGGAGGAAATGAAGCTCATTACTCTTCTTTCGGGCGAGTATGACAGTAAGAACGCGATCCTCACCTTCCACGCGGGCGCAGGCGGAACGGAAGCCCAGGATTGGGTGGAAATGCTTTACAGAATGTACAACAGGTGGGCTGAACGTCATCACTTCAAGGTAGAGCTTTTAGACTACCTTGACGGCGAAGAAGCGGGAATAAAAAGTGCTTCAATACTCATAAAGGGCGAAAACAGCTACGGCTTCCTCAAATCCGAAAACGGCGTTCACAGACTTGTCCGTGTAAGCCCCTTTGACAGTTCGGGAAGACGACACACCAGCTTTGCCAGCCTTGAAGTAATGCCCGAAATTGACGAGGATACCAATGTTGATATACGCCCCGAGGATATTGAAATGGAAGTGTACCGCTCCAGCGGCGCAGGCGGTCAGAAGGTCAACAAGACCAGCTCGGCGGTGCGCCTGATACACAAGCCCACGGGAATAGTGTGTGCCTGTCAGACACAGAGAAGCCAGCTGCAAAACAGAGAGTATGCAATGCGTATGCTGAAATCCAAGCTTATTGAGATCAAAGAGCGCGAGCATTTAGAAAAGGTCAGCGATATCAAGGGTGAGCAGCTGAAGATCGAGTGGGGCAGCCAGATACGCTCTTATGTGTTTATGCCCTATACCTTGGCAAAGGATCATCGCACAGGGCACGAAACGGGTAATATTCAGGCAGTTATGGACGGGGATATTGACGGGTTTATTAACGCTTATCTTACGGCTAAGAGCAGGAATGAGCTGTAATATGAAAATAAATGAATTTTGGGAAATTTATAATAAGCACTACAAAAAATTCACCTCCCCCGGATTTCAGGTGGTAAATTATCCACTGGGCGGCGATTCGGGCTGCTTTATGCGCAGTATATACAAAAACGATGATGGCAGGTATTGTATCGATATAACGGTTGAAAGAAGCAATACCCCGCACCATAAGGAATATGATTCCGAAGAAGCCGCTGTAGAGGATATATTGTATTATTGCTATTCCGAAACGGGATATAAATACCAAGGTTAAGTGGTTGCAGATCTGAATTTAAGGGTCGGATCAAAGCTATTCTCATAAATGCTTCTAAACATATCATGCTGAAACTCATAAAACGCTGCCCGCAGTATGTTGACGGATATCGTGAATACTGCCGTGAAATGTACGATAACCATATTGTATACTTTCTGCCCGTTGACCCAAAGAATATTGACGGCGGGTGGTTTGAAAGAACAAAGGAATGGTACGATAAGAAGGAAAAAGGATTGATCGAAGGTCAGTCCCCCAGCCTTCATTTCTGGGCGGTTGACGGTGATAGGTTTATCGGTGAATTTCAGCTCAGGACAGAGTTCACCGAAAAGGTGATGACCGATATAGGCAGTATCGGATATGCGGTGCGTGTTTGTGAGCAGGGCAAGGGCTATGGTACAGAGATATTGAAACAGGGGTTGGTTATTGCAAAAGAGCAGGGCATGGAAAAGGTTCTTTTGACTGTCAACGATAAAAATGCTGTGTCCGCTCATGTTATTGAAAAGCTCGGCGGAAAGCTGGCGGATAAGATGCAGGCATATAATGACGTTGAGGGTGAGCATATTTTGCGGAGATATTGGATCTATTTATAAACAAATGTTCCATAAAATCGGGATCAAGGTAATTGCGAGCAGAAATTTATCTGAGGTTATGACAGACGAAAAAATCAACAGAATAAAAGGCGGTATTTACCACTATCTTTAAGGAGTCGTTTTTAATTTATGAAAGTGTTTTTATGCGGCGGCGGTTCGGGTGATCAAACCGTTGAAGCCTACAAAAGATTAAACGAAGTGATCGACCGTTCAAAACCCTGTTTGTATATACCGTTAGCAATGGAACAGGAGAAGTACGCCGACTGTTATGAATGGATAAGAGGCGAATTGAAAAATATCGATATTCCCTATATTGAAATGGTGAAAAGCACAGATGAATTGGCCGCCAAAGACCTGAATGATTTTGGCTTGATATTCATCGGCGGTGGAAATACATTTAAACTGTTGAGCGAATTAAAGAAAAGCGGAGCATTTGAAAAAATCAAGGAATATCTGAATAGTGAGGGAGTAGTTTTCGGTGGAAGCGCAGGGGCGATAATCTTCGGAAAGGATCTTGACGCTTGCAGGCTTGATGATATAAACGAAGTGAATTTAAGTGAGACAAACGGATTTGATATATTAAACGGAGCTTCGATCTTATGTCATTATACAAATCGAACCCCGCAAAAAGATGAAGAGAGCAAACAATATCTGTTGGAATTATCAAAGCATCGAAAAGCCATAGCTTTGCCCGAGGAAGTAACGTTTTTTGTTAATGATGAGAATATTGAAGTTATCGGAAACAAGCCGTATTACTTTTTTGAAAATGGTGTTATTGATGTGATAGGTTAAATTTATAAAACGCTGTACGAAATACTTCAGCAGATACAATAGGAGAATTATGCGAAACAATACAGATGAGAAAAAACATAATCAATCCGCAAACAGTTCGACACCTCTTGCGCTTTCGGTGCTTATGCTTGTTAACGGTGTTTTTTCGGTTTACGTGGTTAATTACAAACCCAAAATAGGCGAGTGGCACTTATGGTTATGCTCGGGGCTGGGCGTGCTTCTGGCGGTGCTTACGGTGTCGGTTGTTGTATGGGGCGTGAAACAGCCTAAAAAAGGCAGGGACAGCAAAAAAATTACCGTTACCGTTACTGCATTGGCTGTTTTGATGGGCATAATGTGGACTTATATTTCCATACCTTATTACAAAGATCTTATTGGCGGCAGCAAAACAATTACTACGGACAGTTGGCTGGTGGTTATGGATAACCTGTATTTTCTTGATGATAAAGGCGATAGGGTAACTTTGACGATACCGTCAGATACGGCAAAGGAATTCAGAGAAAAAGAAAACTATGAATATGATTATGAAAATAATCTGCTGAAATACTATGACAAAATAACAATAACTTACTTCCCCGAAAGCAAGGTGATAATAAGCACTTCGGCGGAGGGGCAGAAGGACTGAAGATAACGAAATGCGAGGAGATTATATGGATAATATTTGGAAAGAAATGTTTGAAGCCGCAAAGGCTGTCCAAAACGACAGAAGAATATCGGGTTATATCGACGCAGGCGGCGTTGCGGCGGCTGTGCTGTCCTCGTCGGGGAAAATATACACGGGAGTGTGCATAGATACCTGCGCATCTCTCGGAATATGCGCCGAACGAAACGCAATTTTTAATATGATCACTAACGGCGAGGATAAGTTCTCTAAAGTATTGGCTATTATGCCCGACGGAAACACAGGTGCACCCTGCGGTGCTTGTCGTGAGCTTATGTCTCAGCTTATGCCCGATGATTACAGGAGCATTGAGATAATGCTGGATTATAAAAAAGGGCGGGTGGTTACTCTTGGAGAGCTTACTCCCGAATGGTGGATAAATGAAGATAGAAAATAAGCTTATAGGAAAAAGAATAGTAATCAGAAGCTATCAAAGATCCGACCTTGACTTTGTAAGCAAAATGTGGTTCGACAAAGAAAACGGCAAGTACCTCAGCGATCCCGAAAAAGAATATATCGACGAGAAATTTCAAAGAGCTGTTGACGGTTTAGAGGACAGCTCTTTTGGGTATTATTTTGTGGTGGAATCGCTTGAAACGGGAGAGCTCGTAGGCTCCTGCTCCGTATTCCCCGACGAAAATGACAAGTCGGTTTTTGATATTGGGTACTGCGTTTTAAAAAGTCATTGGAGAGAGGGCTTGGGCAGTGAGATCGTAACGACACTTTTGGATTGGATAAGATCTAAGGGCGGTGAAAGAGTTACTGCCGAGGTTGCCAAAGAAAATGCAGCCTCATGCGGATTGTTGAGGAAGTTGGGATTTGAAGTTATTAAGGAAACAAGCTTTAAAAAATATAATATGGGCATCGAGTTTGACAGCTTTATTTTCGGCAAGACGTTAAAATAACAGGAGAAAAAGAAATGGGCTATAATATACGCAAAATCAACAGCGATGAGGTTGAAGAGGCTCTTGCTTTGGCGTTAGAGGTATTTATGCAGTTTGAAGCGCCGGTTTATAATCCGGAGGGGGTCGAAACCTTTAAGCGGGATATTGTGGAAAACAAAGAATTTGCAAACAAGTGCAAAATCGGTGAATACCCCATATATGCGGCTTTTGATAAAGAAAAGATCATCGGGATCATTGGCTTGGGAGCTATGCACCCCGACAGGATCCATATCAATCTTGTTTTTACGAAAAAGGAATACCACCGCTGCGGAATTGCCACTGCAATTTTTAATTATATGTTGGAGGATGTTCTTAAAGAAAATCCCAACCTGAAAGAGATAACATTAAACTCCTCACCCTATGGGCTTCCCTTTTATCTGCATTTGGGCTTTACCACTCTGTCGGAGGAGCTGGAAAAGAACGGTATCAGATATACACAGATGAAGTACAGCGTTAAGGAGCAGGTCTGAATTCATCTATTAAACAGGAGCAGCGCAAAAATGAAAATAACAATTATACATGGTCAAAATCATAAAGGCTCTACCTATCATTTAGCCCATTCATTGGCTGAAAAGATAGGCGGCAACATCACGGAGTTTTTTCTTCCAAAGGATTTCGGGGAATTTTGCGTGGGCTGTACCGCCTGTTTTATGGATTCGGAAAACAAATGCCCGCACTATGAAAAGCTTTCTCCCATTACAAGAGCCATGGACGAGGCAGATGTGATAATTCTTGCAAGCCCTGTTTATGTAATGCACGCCAGCGGCGCTATGAAAGCCTTTCTCGATCATTACGGCTACCGCTTTATGGTACACCGCCCGGAGGAAAGAATGTTTTCAAAGCAGGGGGTCGTTATCTCCACTGCCGCAGGTTCGGGAACGAAAGGCGCTAACAAGGATATGGCGGACAGCCTTTTCTGGTGGGGCGTTGGTAAGGTCTATAAGCACGGCACTGCGGTTTTTGAGACATCTTGGGAACGGGTAAGCGAGAAAAAGAAACAGAGCGAGGATAAGAAGCTATCCGCACTGGCGCAGAAAATCAAGGCAAGAAACGGACGGGTCAAGCCCGGCATTAAAACCAAGATGTTTTTCGGCGTAATGCGTATAATGCAGAAGAACGGCTTTAATAAAGCCGATATGGATCATTGGAAAGCAAAAGGCTGGACGGAGAAAAACCGTCCGTGGAAGAAGAACGGTTTTATGATAATCGAGATAGAATATTACAAGGGCGATATTCTTCTTTTGGGCAAAAGACGTTCACAGGATCAGCTTCAAAAGGAGCTTGAAGAAGTCGAGAAAATTTATAATAAGAATGAGGATAATTTTATTGAGTTTTTATGTAAAAAATATGTTTGGGTAATGATAGATAAAACCGAAAACCCCGAATATACCTACGACAGGGATATTGGAAAACTTGTTGCAAACAAATACTGAAAATTCCGAGGGCGCTTATGTTTAAAAAAGAAATGACCCCGCAGCAGTTAAGAGCATATAAAATGACCTTTGAGGAAAGACAAATCTGGAGCGAAACCGCCGACAGGATAAGAGAATATTGCAGCGGTCTTGTTCCCCAAGAATACAGTCAGAAAATCGAATATCATTTATCAACAAAGGACTATCTGCACTATGCGGGCTATTGCAAAAAAGAGGGTTATTATTATGTTTCCGAGGGCGACCGAGGAGAGCTGTACTGCTTGTTCAAGAACGCTGACGGAGAGAAAATGCAGATATTTCTTTTGGAAAATATTTTGCGTGATGTTGGGCAGAAAATAGAGCTGAAACTAAGAGATAAGGAGCAAATGCGCTGGCGGTTTTATGAGGATCTTGAAAAAACCGTCCCGGGACATATAGAATGGGTGGAAAACGATACTTACGTGTACGGTGTTAAGCACGACAGCCGCAAGCTGTGGTTTGAATTTGTGCTGGGCGGATTGATAAAAACCTTCGGATTTGAAAAGGTCAAAGATATTGTTGACGAATACACCGAACATATGAACTATTGGTTCAGCGAAAAACACTGGGATTTTGACAGAGAGGAATTGACCTTTGTTGAGATAGGAGGCTCTTCCAATGAAAACTATTGAGACAGACAGGCTTATAATAAGAGATTTTGAAATGAACGATGCAGAGGACTTGCAGGAGATCTTAGGCGATGAGGAAACTATGAAATACTGCGAGCCTGTTTATGATATTGAAAAAACAAAAGCCTTTTTAAAGAATTTCTGCATTGACAAAAAAGGCGCAGTCGCCGCTGTTTTAAAGGAAACAAACAAGCTGATCGGCTATATCCTTTTTAACGAAACGGAATCGGGCGTTTATGAGATAGGCTGGTTCTTTAACCGAAAATATTGGGGAAAGGGCTATGCTTTTGAGGCTTGCTCAAAGGTCATGGAGCATGGCTTTGCGGAGCGGAGCGCTTATAGGATCTTTGCGGAAACCGCTGATACTGTTAAGTCAGTCGAGCTGATGAAAAAGCTTGGAATGAAATTTGAAAGCGTTCAACATATTTCCGAGGACTGTTTCGGAAATCCGGCAGATTTACAGGTATACGGAATGGTCAAAAAATGAAATTCGATCGGAGCAAAACAAATGAACAAAAACGACATTTACAGAGCCGAGATAACCTCTCTCACCAATGAGGGAATGGGTGTTTGCAGAATAGAGGGCAAGGTGATATTCGTTCCCTTTGCCGCTGCGGGCGATGTGTGCGATATAAAAATACTTAAGGCAAAGGACAGCTACGGCTACGGAAAGATCGAAAACATAATTACTCCATCAAAGGACAGGAAGGACAGCGACTGTAAGGTTTTTGGGAAGTGCGGCGGCTGCTGCTTCAGACATATCGATTACAAAGCCGAGCTTGAAGCCAAGGAGAATTTTATAAAGGACGCTTTTACCAGGATCGGCAGGCTGTCTCCCGAATTTCTGCCTATTGTGGGGAATGAAAGCCTTTGGCGTTACCGCAATAAGGCGCAGTACCCTTTGGGAAAAGATAAGGACGGACAGGCAGTGTGCGGGTTTTACGCCCCGAACTCCCATAGGATCGTGCCTTGTGAGGACTGTATTCTCCAACCCGAAATTTTTTCCGAGATAGTGGCTTTTGTAATGAGCTTTATACACGAAAACAGGCTCAGCGTTTACAACGAGAACGAACACAAGGGCGTTTTGCGGCACATTTGTATTCGCAAAGGGCATTACAGCGGCGAGATATGCGTCGTTATTGTCGCAAAAAGAAAAATGCCCGAAGCGGCAAAGCTGGCAAAGGCAATAATGGAGCGGTTTCCTGCTGTCAGGGGCGTAGTTCTCAACATAAACAGAGAGGACACCAACGTTATTTTGGGAGAAGAGGAGATCGTTTTAGCAGGCTGTGCCGAGATCACCGACACCATGTGCGGAAACACTATAAAAATTTCGCCCAAGTCATTTTATCAAGTAAATACCCCTATGGCGGAAAAGCTTTACGGCATTGCAAAGGAATTTGCCGAGCCCGAGGGAAAAAACATTGCGGATATTTACTGCGGAATCGGCACTATTGGGCTTTCTATGGCTAAGGCGGCTAAGAGGGTCATTGGTGTGGAGATCGTGAAAAGTGCGGTAGATAACGCCAAGGAAAATGCTTTGCTCAACGGGATAACCAATGCCGAATATTTTTGTACCGATGCGGGGAATACTGCCGAGATATTGAAGAAGATATATGTGCAGCCCGATGTTGTTGTTCTTGACCCTGCGCGGAAGGGGTGCGAGAGGAAGCTGCTGGAGGATATTGCGGAGTTGGGGATCGATAGGATCGTTATGATAAGCTGTAATCCCGCTACTGCGGCGAGGGACTGCGGTGTTTTGGAGGAGCTGGGGTATAGGTGTGAGAAGGTCAGGGGCGTTGATCTGTTTTCGGGGACGCAGCATGTGGAGTGTGTGGCGGTAATGACACGCAGTAAGGAGAACCGAAAATGAAAAAAACACAATTAAACACGACCCCAACCGACATCCCCCATCCCCTCCAACAATTCCTAACCTCCGCCACCCTCTACGACTCCTCCAGTTCCCCCGCCGCAAAGGTATACTACATACAAAAAGACAACGGCTACTACCTTAAAACCGCCGAAAAAACTACCCTTGAAAAAGAAGCCAAAATGACCGAATTTTTTCACTCCAAGGGACTTGGCACAGAGGTGTTGGATTACATTTCGGAGGAAAAAGACTGGCTTCTGACCGCCGCCGTTATCGGCAATGACTGCACCTGCGAAAAATATCTTGCAGAACCCGAAAAGCTGTGCGACACGGTTGCAGAGAAACTTAGAAAGCTCCACGAAACAAATTACAGCGGCTGTCCGATTCCGAACAGAACAGAAGAATATATTGCAGATGTTGAAAATAATTACCTAACGGATAATTACGATAAAACCCAATTTCCCGATAGCTTTGGCTACCGTTCGGCAAAGGAAGCTTTTGATACTTTTACATCAGGAAAGGGCGCTTTGAAAAGCGATGTGCTTATTCACGGTGACTACTGTCTGCCCAACATCATTCTTGATAATTGGACATTTTCGGGCTTTATTGATGTAGGCTGCGGCGGCATTGGCGACAGGCATATAGACATATTCTGGGGCTTGTGGTCGCTGTGGTACAATCTGAAAACCGATAAATACTGCGGGCGTTTTCTTGACGCTTACGGCAGGGACAATGCGGATAGGGAAGTGTTGAAGATCGTTGCTGCCGCCGAGGTTTTTGGTTAGTGTCCCTGAAAAACTGCTTTGACTAAAGTTGATCTGTTTTCGGGAACGCAGCATGTGGAAATAGTTGCCCTGCTTTCCAAGGGAGAAATAGAAACCAAAAAGGTTAGAAATAAATAGGTACAGTATGAATAAATACATTGAAATAAAAAATGCACATATACACAACTTAAAAGGTATTGACATTAAGATACCCCGCGGCAAACTTACGGTAATAACCGGAGTATCGGGTTCGGGAAAATCAAGTCTTGCTTTTGATACGCTGTACGAAGAAGGCAGGCGCAGGTATTTAATGTTTTCCGGCACTCAGCTTGCTGTTGACAGTATGCCAACATTTGACAGCATTAGCGGGCTCTCCCCCACTGTTGCAGTTGAGCAGCGAATTATTCGGCAATCAAATCCGAGAAGTACAGTAGGAACAAGGTCAGGGCTGTCTTCTATGCTTGCCGTGCTTTTTTCGGTTTACGGACAGCGTGATGCGGAGTATGATGACGGACTTCCTCTTGCAATGAATATGTTTCAGCGTTTTTCCCCTGTGGGAATGTGTCCTAAATGTCTTGGAAGCGGAAAATATAAAATGATTGATGAGAATGCTGTTTACGGCGATGATTCTATTGCTGTCAAGGACTTGCTTGAGGGAAAATTTCAGATCATCAATACTTGGAAAAACAGAATTGCAGATTATTATAAATACCTTGATGTATCTCCCGATCAATCTCTCGCATCATTAACCGCCGAACAATTTTCCGCTCTGAAATATGGTTCTCCCAAAACAAAATTTGCAGGGGTAAACGCATTTGTTCCGGTTGGTGATCATACCTATTCAAGTATAGAAAATCCAACACCAAGACAAAAGATGTTCCTCTTTTCCAGGGTCTATGCGGAAGAAAAGGCGTGTCCAAAATGTAACGGCAGCGGATTAGGGGAGGCGGCAAGCCACACCAAGGTGGGCGGGAAAACCCTTTACGAGCTTGAAAATATGTATATAAACGAGCTGCATGATTTTTTTGTGGAATTTAAAAAAACGCAGCCGTCACCTCTTTTGGAAGAAATTGTCATCAAACTGAAATGTATGGTCGACGTGGGACTTTATCATCTGTCCCTTTCACGCCCTGTGCCTACATTGTCCGGCGGTGAGATTCAGCGGCTTTTTCTGGCGATCTATATCATTGCGGAAATGGATTCTGTCATTTTTGTTTTTGACGAGCCTACTATCGGGCTTCACGAAGTGGAAAAAGAAAAGCTTATCGGAATTATTAAAAAACTTGTTGAAAGAGGAAATACCGTTATTGCAGTTGAGCATGACGAAAACTTTATGCGTTCTGCCGATTACATTATTGATCTCGGACCTGATGCGGGAACCGGCGGAGGATACAGAATTTTTCAAGGTCGTTATGATGATTTTTTGTCCTGCGAAAATTCAAAAACAGCACCGTATCTTTCACACGATAAAGGATTTAAAATAAAGCAGACAGTTCGTCCCGTGGATTCTGCGAATATGCTTCAAATCAACGGAGCAAAGCTTCACAATCTCCGCAATATATCCGTGAGTATTCCTCTCGGAATAATGGTTGGCATAGCCGGTGTGTCCGGCAGCGGTAAATCCAGTCTTGTTTCCGATACTCTCGTTCCGATGCTTAAACAGGCGTTGAAATCTAAATTTGTCAATGACGAAGATTCAGGGGATTGTGAGTCTTGTGTTGTTGATGCGAAGCTGTCCGGTTGGGAAAACATAAAGAAGTGTATAGTTATTGACCAGAAACCGATAGGACGCTCGAAAACCTCATGCCCCGCAACCTATACAGGAATATTTGACCGTATCCGCAGTCTGTTTGCAAAGGAATCCGGATTACACGCAGGTCTGTTTTCGACAAATTCCGAAGGCGGCTGCCGTGTTTGCCGCGGCACGGGAATCATACATTATCATATCGGCTTAGGAAACTTTATTGACATAGACTGCGAAGCCTGTGGATCGACAGGATTTATTCCCGAAGCCTGTGAAGTTAAAGTCGACGGAAAAAATATCCGTGATATTCTTGATATGACCGTTGACCAAGCTATTATATATTTTAAAGGCAAGGATAAGTTTATCAGCGATATGCTCGAAACACTAAAGCGTGTGGGAATGGGATATATCAAGCTGGGACAGAAAACGCCTACTATTTCCGGCGGTGAAAGCCAAAGGATCAAGCTTGCCAAGGAGCTTGTAAAAATTCGCAAATCATCGGACGTGTTATACATATTTGACGAACCGACAACAGGACTCGCCCTTTATGACAGCGAAAAGCTGATGGAGCTTTTACAGGAAATTGTAGATAACGGCGGAAGTGTTATAGTGACCGAACATGATCCGAATGTGTTATCAAATTGTGATTATATCATTGAGCTTGGACCCGGAGGAGGAAGCGACGGCGGTTATATCATGACGACCGGAACTCCTGCTGAGCTTAAATCAGATAATAAGTCTATTATAGGAAAATATTTAAAATAAAATAACAAGCAATAAAGATCCATGGGAGAACTGAAATGAATTTAGAATTATCATATCAAATTGACGAGTATGTTAAAAGCAGACATTATAGACTATTGAATAGTGTGCTTATATTTCAGGGTGACGAAATTATTTTTGAGAGGTATTACAATAATTGCAACGAGACATCACGTCATAATATTAAATCCATATGGAAAAGCATAATATCGGTATGCTGTGGAATTGCAATCGACAAGGGATTTATTAAAAATGTGGACGAACCTATCTGCACCTATCTGCCAATATTTGACGGCAGAAACAACTCATTTCACCCATTGATCACTGTAAAACACCTCTTAACAATGTCGAGCGGTATCTATTGGAACGGCGGTGTAAAATATCATTGCCCCATGTTGGAACAGTTCAACCGCACAAAAGACCATCTTGCGTTTCTTGCAGATGTAAAAATGTCCGCACTGCCGGGAACGGAATTCATCTATAAAGAGTGGGATATTATTATTCTCACAGCCGTTATCTCAGCCGCAACGGGAATGCACTGTTTTGATTTCTGCAATAAGTATTTATATCAACCACTTGAAATTGAAAGCGGTAAGTGGTTTACTTTTTCGGACGGACTTTGCTATAACATCGGTACCACTTTAGCCGAGCAGAATACATCAAACCTTTCTGCTCGGGATCTTGCAAAAATCGGTCTGCTGTTTAAAAAAGGCGGAAAGTGGAACGGAAAACAAATCGTATCGGAAAAATATATTTTTGAAGCACTTACGCCGTTTAATCCGGGGTATGGCTATTTGTGGTGGATATACCCTGACGGATATGGCTGCAGCGGTTATGGCGGTCAGCAGATCAAGGTGATACCTGATCAAAATATTGTATATGTTCTTCAGGCTTCTGTACTGAATTCTAATAGGGATTACAGCGATGTTATTGATTTGATACTGCAAAAGCGACAGCAGATTTAGAAGTTTTCTAAGGAAAAATGCGAAAGTGATTTTCCGGTTTTCAATATTTCTGATACAAAATGGTATTATCATCACGTTGAGTATGTGATGTCGCTGAAACTGAATAAGCAGTCTGAAAAATAGGAGAGAAAAAATTATGACCATACTTTACGGCACAAGCAACCCCGCAAAGCTGACCTCAATGAGAAAAAGGCTGGTCGCATTAAATATAGATATTATAGGCTTGAAGGACTTGAGCAAAACCATTCCCGATGTACCCGAAACGGGAAAAACACCCCTTGAAAATGCAAGAGAAAAAGCATATAATTATTATAAAGCTTTTCAGATGCCTGTGTTTTCCTGCGATTCGGGCTTGTATTTTGACAATGTTCCCGATGATATTCAGCCGGGAGTTCATGTAAGAAATGTAAACGGAAAAACTCTTTCGGATGAAGAAATGCTTTTATATTATTCGGGATTAGCTGAAAAGTATGGCGATTTGACTGCGAGATATAAAAATGCAATCTGCTTTGTGAAGGATAAAGAGCATATTTTTGAAGCTATGGAGCCTTCAATGGAAAGCGAAAGCTTTATTATTGCTTCAAAGCCGCATAAAAACGGTATTGTTAAAAAAGGCTTTCCTTTGGACTGCCTGTCAGTTAATATTAAAACAGGAAAATATTATTACGATTTGGCGGAGGAGGAATTGGACAAGGTGGCGGTTGAGGACGGATTTTTGGATTTTTTCAGGAAATTATTAAATAAAAACTAAAGTTCTGAAAAAATGCTGACGAAAAAATATTTGTATAGGCTTGTTTGAAATAAGGAAGGATCTGAGCGAAAATGGTTCTTAAAACATCTATAGTCTGTCTGGTGCTTATTCTGTATATGTGCTTGTTCTATTACAGAAAGCCCCACTTGAAAATAAAATCCACAAAAATGTTCCGCAGGCTCATCATTGCCGCTGTTGCCGCATCTGTTTTTGACCTTATCACAGTTTACACCGTCAATCACAGGGAAACTGTTCCCAACGCGGTCAATTTAGCGGCTCACATCTTTTATCTCTACTCCATACTCTTGTTTGCGTATTTTCTGTTTTTGTATATGAAAAGCTGTCTGCAAAAGGATCATAAGATAAACAGGAAAGTTCAGATCCTGCAAAGCATTCCCGTAGTAATTTCCACTCTCGGTATACTGTTTCTGCCGATCAGCTATGTTGACGGTGTTGACACTGATTATTCTGCGGGGCCTAAGGTCTACTCCCTTTATATAAGCGTTGTTTTTTATTTGGTGTTTATTCTCTATTACTGTTTGAGATATTGGAATATCCTGGATACGGAAAAAAGGCTTGCTATCATTCTTGCCGTTCCTATTTACATAATCGGCTCGGCAATTCAGATGATCTTTATGGAGATCTTTATGGTAGTTATCGGAATTACCCTCATTATGATGGGACTTATCCTCAGCAACGAAAACACCGAGAAGTATATGGACAAAAAGACAGGGCTTTTCAACCAATATTCCTTTGAAGTAGTTCTGGACGAATACGATTTCTCAAAGCGTAAAAGCGTAGTGGGTGTCATCTGCTTCTGCGAGACCTCGGACAGCTTTGATTATAACCGTGACGGACAGTTTTTGAGCGAGATACAAAAAGAGATGCGGTTTACTCATCACATACACGGCTACCGCGTGTGCGAAAACGGAGCGGCTTTTCTCACAAGCTCCGAGGAAAAGGCAAAGAGTATTATGAGCAGAGTAGAAGAAAGCCTTTACAGCAAATTCGGCAAGGAAAATATAATCGTTGGGACCAAGCTGATCTCAAAAAGCGACTATTCCGACAAGCTGGGGCTTTTGAGAATTATTATCGGCTTTTGCAGAGTTACGGGAAGCCGCTTCGCCTTTATCGACTACCTCACCCATATCTTTAACCGCAACGCCTTTGAAAGAGATCTGCCCAAGGCTGCCCTTGACAAAAAGGGTTATTATGTTATCGCCGATCTCAACGATCTGAAGGTCGTCAACGACACCATAGGACATTCGGCGGGAGATCAGATGCTCCAGGGTTTTGCTGAGATCCTTTCACAGGCGGCAGAGGACAACGGCAGAGTATACAGACAGGGCGGAGACGAATTTGCTTTGCTGTATTATGGAGATGATATAGATTTTCTTTTGCAGAGGATCACCCAGTTCTGCGAAATGCACAACAGCTCAAGCCAAGTGGCCATAAGCTACGCTATCGGATATTGCCCGCTGGCGGAAAAGGATTTTATTGATACCGCCGATAGGTTGATGTATGAGAATAAGAGGGCTATAAAGGGCGGAAGGGTGAGATAACGGGGATCTCAGATAAAAAGATCCGGGATCGCTGAAACTTTGCAGCAGAATTTTTTGACATCGGAGATCCTGTACAGCAGGTAACTTAGAAAAAGACAGGAGCCGAGAGGAGAGGGTAAGAAATGAAAATACAATTCAGCGGAAACATTATCAGACACTATCTGCAAAACGTGTATTTCATAAACGGTCACAGCTATGCAGGCAAGTCCACTATGGTAAAGCTGCTTTCCGAAAAATACGATATGATATTCTGCGGTGAAAATTACCACGACGTATTTCCAAGGGAAAAGCTCACAAGGTGGCAGCAGCCCGCCTTGTGCTACTTCGACACAATGAGCGGCTGGGAAGAATGGTTGAGTATGACCCCCAAGGAGCATTGGGAGTGGACGGACAGCGTTGCCAAGGAATGTGTTGAGATCGAGATATTGGAGCTGATAAAGCTGGCGGCTGGGGGCAAAAAGGTAATTGTTGACACAAATATACCCCCCGAGGTGCTGTGGGAAATTTCCGACTACCGCCATGTGGCAATACTCCTTTGCGATCCTCCCGACATCTGTAAGGAAAAGTTTTTTGACCGAGACGACCCAGACAAGAAATTTATGCTGGAGCAGATAAAAAAGTGCAAGGATCCCGAAGCGGCACTCAAAAATTTTAACTCCTGGGCATCATATCACCCCGATAATGAAATTGACTGGGATCACACGGGATTTTTTACCTATACGCGGTCGGATTTTGAAAGCGATACAAGGGAGGAAATGCTTGATATTTTGGGAGAGCATTTCGGCTTGAAGAACACTGCGGGCAAATAAAAGTTTTTATCTATGATCGGAGGAAACCAACAATGAAAGTTCAGAACCAAATCAACATCAACGACTACCGCCCCGCAGAGGGCTTTATAAAACGCTGTCAGGAGCTTATCAAAAAGGAAGTTCTCCCATATCAGTATGACGTCCTTAATGATAAAGCCGATAACGCGGAGAAGAGCCATGTGGTGCAGAATTTCATCAACGCCGCCAATGTTCTGAAAGGCAAGGACAAGGGCGACGGCTTTTACGGAATGGTGTTCCAGGACAGTGACGCCGCTAAGTGGATCGAGGCTGCTGCTTATTCCCTCGCCCTTTTCCCCGATAAGGAGCTGGAGAAAAAGGTCGACGACCTGATAGACCTGATCGCCGCCGCACAGGACGAGGACGGCTATCTCAACACACGTTTTACCATAGATGACAAGGACAAGCGGTGGACAAATCTTCTTGAAGCTCACGAGCTGTACTGCGCAGGTCACTTTATGGAAGCGGCTGTTGCTTATTATGAAGCCACCGGAAAGAAAACGCTGCTAAAGGTTATGGAGAAAAATGCCGAGCATATCTATAAGCATTTTGTTACCGAAGATCACAGCGGCTACCCCGGACACCCCGAGGTGGAGCTGGCTCTTCTGAGACTGTATAAGGCTACGGGCAACCCCCACTGCTATGAACTTGCGGAAAGGTTTCTCAATGTGCGCGGAGTTGACCGCGAATTTTACAAAAAGGAAGTCAAAGCCCGTGATTGGACAGTGTGGGGCAACAATGCGGAGGATATGTACTATCAGCAAAGCTATGCCCCTGTTAGAGAACAGGCGGACGCTGTGGGTCACAGTGTCAGGGCGGTCTATCTCTATACGGGAATGGCGGATTATGCTTCGCAGGCTGATGATATGGAAATGACCGAAGCTTGCAGAAAACTGTGGAAAAGCATTACCCAAAAGAGAATGTATATCACAGGCGGCATAGGCTCAACGGGAATAGGTGAAGCTTTCACTGTGGACTACGACCTGCCCAACGACACCGCCTATGCGGAAAGCTGCGCTTCGGTGGGGCTGATGATGTTTGCTTCAAGAATGCTGGAGCTTGAACCCAAGGGCGAATATGCAGACGTTATGGAAAATGCCTTTTACAACACAGTTTTGGCGGGAATGTCCTTGGACGGCAAGCGGTTTTTCTACGTCAATCCCCTTGAAGTTATTCCCGGAGTGTCGGGCATTGCCGCTACCCATTGGCACGATAAGCCCGCGCGTTCCTCCTGGTACGCCTGCGCCTGCTGTCCTCCCAATATTGCAAGGGCGGTTTCCTCTTTTGGAAAATACGCCTACGGTCAGTCTGAAAGTACCTGCTACTGCCATTTGTACGCAGCGGGAGAGGTTACCTTTGACAACGGCGTTGTATTGGAATGCGAAACAGGCTACCCCTATGAATTTACGGTAAAGTATCATATCAGAAAGGGTGGCAAAGACCTTGCCGTAAGGATCCCAGCATGGAGCAGAAGCTCTGAGCTTTTGATAAACGGAGAGAAAGCTGTCTGTGAAATAAAAGAGGGCTACGCTTATCTGAATGGCATTCATGACGGGGACGAGATAGAGCTTAAGCTTGACAGCAGAGCCTTTTTTGTATATCCCTCCGCAAAAATTTCCGAGAACACAGGCTGTGCTGCCGTTATGAGAGGTCCCTTGGTCTACTGCTTTGAGGGGGTTGACAACGAGGGCGATGTGCTTTCCTTAAAGGCGGACGACAGCTGCGGGATCACCCCTTCGGATTTTGACGGGCAGCTGCTGGGTGGTACTGTTGTACTGTCTCTTAAAGGCGCCAGGGTAAGCGGACAGGAGAGGCTGTACAGCATGGAGAAGCCCAAAGAAACAGAGAGCACCCTTACTGCTGTACCCTACTATACCTGGGGCAACAGGGGAGAGGGTCAGATGAGGGTCTGGATACCTTTGAAATAGGTTAAATTAAAATATGCGAAAGTGAAGATAAGCGAAAAAAGTGAAAAAAGCGAAAGAAGCACGAAATAAATTTTAAGGAGATGCAAGGAACATTGAGAAATATACTTATTGCCGAAGAAAAGATAGACTGTTTTCCCATGCCCTGGAAATTTGATTCCACTTGCTTCAATTTCAGAGTTCCCGACGAGTATTTCTGCTCCCCCGAGGAGCTCTGCAGATCGGTGGATATGACGGAAATAGAGACCTTAGTCATAGCCGGCGATCAGGAGGACTATTCCTTTATTTCAAAGATGATAGGGCTCAGGTATCTGTATGTTTATTCCGGCGAAAAGCTCACTGATATGTCTTTTATAGAAGATCTTGTATGCCTTCAGCATCTCTGTCTGCGCAAAACTCACATTGCTTCCTTTGAGCCTTTGATACGTTTAGGGGAGAATAAGTACAAGCTGTTTACGGGCGCTGATGATCTGTTTTCAAGTCTGAACCGTTCCATTCGCGCCGTGTATATTGAATCTGACTGTTTGGAATTTGATCCCGAGCAGCTGAAAAAATCGGAGATACTGTCAAGGGCGAGCGAGTTTTTTATCAATCGGAAGAATTATGCGGATTTGTGGTAAAAGTAAAAGGGGCTGTAAAAAGCTCCTTTTTATGCTCCCAAGAAACTTGGTGCTGATTTATGGTTCTCTTGGGGAAGTTGTGCTGATTTGGGTTCTCTTGGGGAAGCTGTGCTGATTTGGGTTCTCTCAAGAAA
The DNA here is from genome assembly GCA_014799325.1 of Oscillospiraceae bacterium. Lineage (GTDB taxonomy): Bacteria > Bacillota > Clostridia > Oscillospirales > Ruminococcaceae > Ruminiclostridium_E. The sequence goes on along the minus strand of JAAVIE010000045.1, from coordinate 82 downwards.
CTTGGCGGTAATTTACTGATTTAAAAAGAATTTCAAAATTCCGAAAATGAAGCTCAATGGCGCAAGCGCCAAGAGCTTCATT
>JAAVIE010000044.1 GCA_014799325.1 Oscillospiraceae bacterium | reverse complement strand
TTATAGGCTTCTGGTTCATTTTCTGGTTGTCCTTTCTTTTTGTTGTAATATTTTATTGTCCTGAGAGAAAAAATATTACCTGCAAAAAATAAACATTTGACATTTCACCCTTAAAGTGATACAATAATAAAATACGGTTAAACCGTAAAAATTTAAAATGGAGGAATTGATGATGCGTATCACATTAAAAGACAACGTTGTAAAGGAGTATCAGAACGGCACTACCGCTTACGACATTGCCAAAGACATAAGCGCGGGTCTGGCGAGAGTGGCCTGTGCCGCTAAAATTGACGGAAAAGTGTGCGACCTGCGAACTTGCATCGATAAGGACTCCTCGCTTGAAATACTTACATTTGATGACGAGGACGGCAGAAAGGCTTTCCGCCACACTGCTTCCCATATACTTGCGCAAGCGGTCAAAAGACTGTTCCCCGACGTTAAGCTGGCTATAGGCCCTGCTATCGAAAACGGCTTCTACTACGATTTCGACACCGAAAAGCCCTTTACCTCCGAGGATCTGGAAAAGATCGAAGCGGAGATGAAGAAGATCGTTAAAGAGGGCGCAGAGCCTGTTCAGTTCTACCTTTCCCCTGCCGAGGCTTTGAAAAAGTTAGAGGACGAGGGCGAGCCCTACAAGGTCGAGCTTTGCAGGGAACACGCCGACAAGGGCGAGGACATCAGCTTTTACACACAGGGTGAGTTCACCGACCTTTGCGCAGGCCCTCACCTGATGAATGTTTCCGCTGTCAAGGCTTTCAAGCTTACCTCGGTAACAGGCGCTTACTGGAGAGGTAATGAAAAGAACAAGATGCTTTCGCGTATTTACGGAACCGCATTTCCCAAGGCTTCCGAGCTTCAGGAGCATCTTGACAGATTAGAGGACGCTAAAAAGAGAGATCACAACAAGATAGGCAGAGAGCTTGAATATTTCACCACCGTTGACTATATCGGTCAGGGCTTGCCTATTCTGCTCCCCAAAGGCGCTAAGGTAATTCAGCTTTTGCAGCGCTGGGTAGAGGACGTGGAAGCAAAGCACGGCTGTATGCTTACCAAAACTCCCTATATGGCAAAGCGCGAATTGTACAAAATTTCGGGGCACTGGGATCACTATCTTGACGGTATGTTCGTTTTAGGCGATCCCGATGACGAGACAAAGGAATGCTTCGCCCTCCGTCCTATGACTTGTCCTTTCCAGTATCAGGTATTTCTCAACAGACAGCGTTCCTACCGCGATCTGCCTATGCGCCTTACCGAAACTTCAACACTGTTCAGGAACGAGGACAGCGGCGAGATGCACGGACTTATCCGCGTAAGACAGTTTACCATTTCCGAAGGTCACTACATTCTGCGCCCCGAACAGCTTGAAAGCGAGTTCAAAAACTGCCTTGACCTGGCTAAATATATGCTTGGCACGGTAGGTCTTTTGGAGGACTGCACATTCCGCTTCTCACAGTGGGATCCCGCCAACCCCAAGAACAAATATGAGGGTACCGCCGAGCAGTGGGAGACAGCTCAGGCTGCTATGAAAACCATTTTGGACGATTTAGGCGTTGAATACACCATCGGTATCGACGAAGCCGCTTTCTATGGTCCTAAACTGGATATTCAGTATAAGAACGTATTCGGCAAAGAAGACACCTTGGTCACTATTCAGATAGATATGCTTTTAGCGCAGCTTTTCGGTATGGAATATGTTGATGTAGACGGCACAAAGAAGAACCCCTACATTATCCACCGCACAAGCCTTGGCTGTTATGAAAGAACTCTGGCTTATATGCTGGAGAAATTTGCGGGCGCGCTGCCTTTGTGGATCTCCCCCGTTCAGGTGAAGATACTTCCTATCGCTGACCGTCATAACGATTTCTGCTATGAAATAGGAGAAGCTCTCGACAAGATCGGCATCAGATACGAGATCGACACAAGAAATGAGAAGATCGGCTACAAGATCCGCGAGGCTCAGGTAAACAAGATCAACTATATGCTGGTTGTGGGCGACAGCGAAGTCGAGGAAAAGAACGCCTCCGTAAGATGCAGAAAACGCGGAGATATTGGCAAGATGTCGATTACCGAATTGTGCGAAATGCTGAAAAAGGAAGTTGACGAGAAAACTATTCTTTAACGGTGTTGACATCGGAAAGAATTTGTGGTAAAATATTTTCCGTGAAGTAGGAATAGTATAAGACAGCATAAGAGAAAGGAAGTGCGTTTATGGATATGATCTCTTCTATTGCCGCATTATCTATGGATATGGCACAGCAAAATGTTCAGTCCGCCGCTTCTTTAAAAATGTTTAAGAACATTATGGACAGTCAGGAAGCCGCAAGCGCTCAGATGGTTGAAGCTATCGAGCAGATCCCCATGCCCACAGAGGGTGTTGGTTCTCTTCTTGATGTAAGAGCATAAGCTAAAAGGATCTAAGCTCCAAATTCGTTTGAATTTGGAGCTTTTTGTTTTGATTTGATATAGATTAAGATAAATTAAGGTGACATTATGGAATACACTACCGATTTTGACAGGCTTTTTGCCGAATTAAAAAGCAGCCCCGTTGACCCTCAGACCCTTGTTTCAAAAAATGCGGACGAAAACACAAAAAAGCTTTTTGAATATCTCAAATCTAATTACGGCAGCCACATTTTAGCAGGACAGCAGTATTTGCAGGAGAAAGAGCTTGAGGATTGGGTATATTATGACCTGACAGGCACACTTCCCGCCATAAGGGGCTACGATATGATGGATATAAGCAAAACAGGCTGCGTTCATCAGTGGGAAAGAGCCTTGGAATGGGCGAAGAAAAGCGGCTGCATAATAACACTTTGCTGGCACTGGTACGCCCCCGACGATATAGACGATCCCGAAAACAGCGTGTGGGCGTTTTATTACCGCACTACCGACTACGACAGAAAAACAAGCTTTGACATACTGAAAGCCGTGACCCCGGGCACAAAAGAGTATGATTTTGTCATTGATCAGATAGATAGAGCAGCGGCTGCTTTGAAGGAGTTTGAGAAAGCGGGCATTCCTGTCTTATGGCGTCCTCTCCACGAAGCGGCTGGAAACTGGTTCTGGTGGGGCAGACGCAGCTTTAACACCAAAAACTCGGTGATTGCCTACAAAAAGCTGTGGTATATGATCTTTGACAGGCTGGAAAATCTTCACAAGCTAACAAACCTGATCTGGGTCTGGAACGGACAGGCAGAGGAAATGGCGGTTAACCCCAACACCTACGACTTTTGCGGAGAGGATATTTATTCCACACTGCCCCTTGACCATTCCTCACAGAAAGAAAAATATCTTGAAGTCACCTCCTACACCCACGGGAAAATGGCGGCTCTTTCCGAGTGCGGCTATATGCCCGATCCCAAAAATCTGAAAAAGGACGGTGTGAAATGGCTTTGGTGGCTTCCCTGGTGGGGCAGCTTTGTGTATAAGATAGGCGAAAACAGGAAACCTGTTTTTGACGACAAGGGTCGTCCTTTGCCGAACAATGAAAAATTCACAAATGAAGACCTAAAGTCCTTTTTTGAAAATGACTATTGCATCACTTTAGATAAGCTCCCTTGGTTCAATGACAAAAACAGGGAATTTGTACAGCGTTCAATCAAAGAGAGATTTGGCGAATAGCCTTATATAAACGGATAAATAGGTTTATTGAACTTTGTTCAATAAAGAAAGGAGTTAGTTAGTATGAAAAAAGTTGTTTCTTTTTTGACAGTCCTTGCGCTTTTGATCACCTTTTCGGGCTGTTCCTCAAATAATGACAGCGAGGAAAATAACAATGGAACTACTTCTGCATCTGTGTCAGAATCGGAAAATAATGTTCCACAGAAAACAGTGGCCGAATTGGCTGATATTGTCCTGAACTCGGTGGAGTTTCCCCAGACCGTAAAAGTCACCGATACCGAGCAGATAGAAGCTATCGGGGTCGATCTTTCTCTGACAGAGGAGATCGCCGTTGTTCAGCAGATGTTAAGCGTTGATGTGGTGGAGATAGTTATAGCGAGGGTAAAGGACGGAAAGGTCGGTGATGTTGCGGCTTCTCTGCAAAAGAGGAAGGAGTCGCTGATTCACGATTTTGCCTTTTATCCCGGTCAGGTAGAGTCAACGGAAGCCACGGTGGTGGGCAGCAAGGGGGATATTGCTTATCTCATCTGCCATAAAGACGCCGACACAGCAGAAAAAAAACTGTTGGAGGAAATAGGATAAGCAATAATTAGTGAGATACGGTATTTGCGGAATATTATCTCATGATCGTGGAAAGTTAGACCGTGATTTCGGAACACCGGTTCATGATTGTGGAACGTTAGACCATGATTTCGGAACACTGGTTCATGATTGTGAACATTAGACTGTGATTTCGGAACACTGGTTCATGATTGTGAACATTAGACTGTGATTTCGGGACATTTGATCATGATATTGAAAAAGGGGGACTATATGCGCGTTTTGATAACAGGCGGTACAGTATTTGTCAGCAGATATGCAGCAAAATATTTCCTTTCCAAGGGACATGACGTCTATGTGCTGAACCGCGGCACCCGTGAGCAGGAAAAGGGCGTTACCCTTATCAAAGCGGACAGGCACGATTTGGGCGAAACTCTTAAAAAGTACGATTTTGACGCAGTTCTTGACATTACCGCTTACAATAAGCAGGACGTTTCGGATCTTGTTGACGCATTGGGAGATTTTGGCAGCTATATTCTTATCAGCTCCTCCGCAGTTTACCCCGAAACACTTCCCCGCCCTTTCAAAGAAACCGATAAAACAGGCTCCAACTCTATATGGGGCGATTACGGCAGGAATAAGATCGAAGCGGAGGATTATCTGCAAAGCAAAATTCCCGACGCTTATATTATCAGACCGCCCTATCTTTATGGTGAAATGAACAATTTATACCGCGAAGCCTTTGTTTTTGACTGCGTTTTGGAGAACAGACCGTTTTACTTGCCCGAATACTATAATTCCGAAAAGGGAAAGATCCCGTTGCAGTTCTTTGATGTGGAGGATCTTTGCCGTTTTATGGAGATCCTTTTGGAAAAACAGCCAAAGGAGCATATCTTCAACGTTGGAAACACCGACATCACCGATGTAAAAGACTGGGTAGGATCGTGCTATAATGTTCTCGGCAAAGAGCCGCGGTTTGAATTTGTCAGCGGCGGGATAAACCAAAGGGAGTATTTTCCTTTCTACAATTACGGCTATATCCTTGACGTCCGCCGCCAAAACGCCCTTATGCCGGAGTTAAAGCCCTTGAAAACAGGTCTTGAGCAGTCTTATGAGTGGTATATAAGCAGCAAAAACAAGGTATACAAGAAAAATTATTTTGAATTTATTGATAAGAATTTCAAATAGTTTAAACCCAATGTTACATTATAGTTGTAAAATGACACACAAACTATTGACAAAGTTTATAAAAATATGATAAAATAGATATGTTATAATAAAAGGTCTATGTAAAAAGCAAAAACAAGATCCCCAATAAAACAAATACAAGGAGAACTGCAATGGATTTATTGAACGAGTTGAAAAATCTCGGAGTAAACACCGATGAAGGCTTGGAGCGATTCAGCGGAAACAGCTCCTTATATGCAAGAATGATGGGAAAGCTGCCCGGTTCAATTAACGATTTAGAGGTAATGCCCGCCATTGAAGCCAACGATATTGAGGCTGCCATTACAAAGGCGCACACTATAAAGGGAGTTACGGGAAATCTCTCCGTTACGCCTTTGTACACCGCTTATACACAGATCGTAAACGAGCTGAGAGCAGGCAACGCCGCAGCTGCAAAGGAAATTCTCGAAAAAATTCTCCCTCTGCAAAAACAGATATTGGAATGTATTGAAAATAACAAGCAGTAATGCGAAATAGCTTTCAAAGCTGAATAAATATTTATATAAAAACGGAGGTCAATGTGGAAAAGATCGCTAAACAAGCTATTCTTGTCGTTGATGACGATGAGATCAACCGCGCCCCTCTTGTTGAGGCATTTAAGGACAGCTACATAACCATAGAAGCCGAGGACGGCAAAGAGGCTCTGGAGATAATCAACAGCCGAAACGATATTGCGGCAGTTCTTCTTGATATGATGATGCCTGTTATGGGCGGTATCGACGTGCTGAGAGAGATGAACAAGAGCGGAAAGATCAGCACTGTCCCTGTTTTCATCATCACCGCTGCTGAAAGCAAGGATCTGCTTATGGACGCTTATAATTTAGGAGCGTCGGACGTTATTCAGAAGCCCTCTTTTATCCCCTTTATCAAATGCAGAATCGGAAATATTATAGAGCTTAACCGCCACAGAAACGACCTTGAATCTATGCTGGACGAAAAGGTAGCAAAGCTCAACCTTATAAATACTTCCATGATCGAAGCCCTGGCGAATATCATCGAGTTCCGTGACGGCGAGTCGGGCGAACACGTTAAGCGCATAAGCACTCTCACCAAGAAGATGCTTACCACCCTGAGCGCAATGTACCCCGAATACTATCTGCCCCCTCTGGAGATAGAGAAGATCTGCGCTGCGTCAACTTTGCACGATGTCGGCAAGATCGCGATCCCCGACAGCATACTCAACAAGCCCGGCAGACTTACCCCCGAGGAGTTTGATGTAATGAAAACTCACACTACCAAAGGCTGCGACGTGCTTTCCAATATCCCCAATCTTATAGACGAGGATATTTACAATTACAGTTATGACATTGCCCGTCACCACCACGAGCGCTGGGACGGCAGAGGCTACCCCGACGGACTTGTGGGAGATCAGATCTCACTGGCGGCTCAGGCGGTTTCCGTTGCCGACGTTTATGACGCTCTTATCTCTCCCCGCTGCTACAAGGCGCCTTTTGCTCATGATGTCGCGGTAAAGATGATCTATGACGGAGAGTGCGGTTCCTTTAACCCCAAGATGCTGGAAGCCTTTAACGAAGCTATCGGCAAGGGCGGTCCGGAGCTTCATAATAAGACGGACGAAAAAGAATAATTACAAAAAGATAATTAAAACAGGGGGCTGTAAAAAGGCAGCCCCTTGTTTTCAGCTTGTAGAAAAACCTCCCGCTGGTCGGTTTTCCTACAAGCTGACGCCATTTTTGGCGGCAAGGCCGCCAAAAATAAAAATCGGGCAGAGCAAGGCTCTGCCTCGATTTTTAGGCTATGATCACGATTTAGGGGGAAACCCTGATGGTTTCCCCCTAAGACCCCTTTCATTCCGAAAAAGAAAACTTTTAGACTTTTTATACAAGCTGCCCTTGTTTTATTCTTCCGAGAAAGCCGTGTGGGCAGGAGCCCGCTTTTGTGCTGTCAAAGCAGTTGTATGAGTGGAAATATATTTTTTGCAAAGGAGAATGAGAAATTGAAACAGGAACATACAAGCAAACCTATCATTGTTCCGGCAAATGCGGATATTGCCTCAAAGATATATGAGCTTGTCCAAAGGACGATCAAGGAAATATACCCAAAATATTATACGGAAGAAGCGGTGGAATTTTTTTTGGAGCTTCACAGTGAGGAAAGCATTTTAAAGGATATATCTGAGGGAAAGGTATACGCGGCTGTCCTCGGTGATAATGTGATCGGCACGGGAACGGTCAGCGGAGATCATGTCAGCCGTGTTTTTGTGCTGCCAGATTTTCAGGGTCAGGGGATCGGTACGCTTATTATGGATCATCTTGAGGGAAAGATCATAAAGGATCACGGCGCTGTGTGGCTGGATTCTTCTCTTTCTGCGGGGAAATTCTGGTTTGAGCGCGGATATGCTGTTAAAGAATACAGGGAGCATAAGCTCAAAAATAACAAGGTTTTGGCTTATACGGTTATGTGCAGGGAGAATTTCCCTATTGATCCCAATGAATATAATGCGCCTATGCAGCTTGTAAGGCGTGAAATGGAGCTGCAGGGGATCAATTTGGATACACTGAGGGAGATCTTTCCTAAAAGAATATATCTGCTTGCCGACAGTCTGTATGATACTATGTTGGCGAAAAACGTCGGAACACTCACCTATCATGTAGGCGGCGAGGTCTATGTTATGAATGATAACAGTCAGGCGGGATTTGTAAAGGGTGAAATGTGTTCGCCGGGAATTGCTACCCAGGCTGAGGATCTGATGGCTGCGGGCGCTCGGGAGCTGATACATATAGGCTTTGCGGGCGGACGCGCAGGAACGCGGATCGGCGATGTTATTATTACCGACGGAGCCTTTAACGATACGGCGGTTGCGAGCTTATACGGCTGTAATGGCGAGATCGTAGAAACCTCAAAGGAGCTTACCGATTCGTTGTGCAGGGAAATGGATCTGAACGGGATCTCATATCGAAGAGGTCATCATTGGACTACCGACGGAGGATATGTTGAAACAAGCTGGCGGATAAGATATTTTGAGGAAAAAGGGGCTCTTTGCGTTGAAATGGAGGGCGCGGGGCTGTTTTCGGCTGCAAAGTTCCGTTCCTGCCATGCGGCGGGTATTTATGTAGTGTCCGACTCGGGAGAGGGCGAAGATTGGGAGCTTGGCTGGGGCGAAAAGATCCTGGAAACAAGCATAAACACAGTGATCGATATGATTGCAAAGAAAGGATAAGATCATGAAGCATTGCGGAACTCAAAGATTGGAAACGGACAGATTGATATTAAGAAGATATATAACCGAAGATGCGGCGGCAATGTATAAAAATTGGGCAGCTGATGAGAATGTTACCAGGTTTCTGATGTGGCCGCCCCATACAAGCTTGGAAGTGAGCCAAAGCGTTATTGACGATTGGGTAAAGCTGTATTCCGACGAAAGGTTTTATCATTGGGCTATTGTATTGAAGGAAAAGGGAAACGAGCCTATCGGAGATATTGCTGTGGTGGATATGAACGACCATATTTCAAAGGCGCATATCGGTTACTGTATCGGAAAGGAATGGTGGCACCGGGGGATCACCTCAGAGGCATTAAAAGCTGTTATGGATTTTCTTTTTGACGTGGTAGAGGTAAACCGTATAGAAGCAAGACATGACACCAAAAATCCAAATTCAGGCAGGGTGATGAAAAAGTGCGGTATGAAATATGAGGGCACTTTGCGGAGTAATGATTGGAATAATCAGGGGATATGCGATTCCTGCTATTATGGGTTATTGAGTTCAGAGCGGTGAGCGTGGGGGATCATAAAATCAGTACTTTTTTCCAGTTTCTTGTGTTTGTTCGCTAAATGGTATATCCGTTATGATACAATAACATCACAAGCTTTTTCTACAAAGGAGAATACATGAATTTAAAATTTACCGTAACGGGAGAGGAGCTTTCCGACATTCTTCTGAACATCTCTCCCATAAGACCCGTTTTTATCTGGGGCGCCCCCGGAATAGGCAAATCTGCCCTCGTGCAGAAGTTCGCCGACGATGTGGGAATGGAGTGCGTTTCCCTGCTGGGCAGCCAGCTTGCTCCCGAAGACATTATCGGAATACCCCAGATAAAGGGCGATACCTCCCAGTTTATGCCGCCGAAGATGATTGCGCGGAAGGAACCCTATGTGCTTTTTCTGGACGAGCTTAACGCCTGTTCTCAGGAGGTGCAGAAGGCCTTTTACAGCCTTATCCACGAGCGGAGAATAGGAGAATATCATCTCCCAAAAGGCAGCGTAGTTATCGGCGCGGGAAACCGTTCCCAGGACGGCGCGATCATCAAGACTATGTCCACAGCTCTGATAAACAGAATGTTCCATGTTCAGCTTATCGCCGACACGGATCAGTGGCTCAATTGGGCTTACGAAAACGATCTGCACCACTGGGTCATTGACTACATAACCCAAAGACCAGATCACCTTTTTTCGGAACCGCCCAAAACGGAAGAGCCCTACTCCACGCCCCG
>JAAVIE010000043.1 GCA_014799325.1 Oscillospiraceae bacterium | reverse complement strand
TTAAAGGAAGAGCTTGGAGTATACGGTGCAGCAGTAGGATATATTGCAGAAGAGCTGAAATATTGCGGAATATATCGGTGGTGTTATGGAGAGTGAGGAAAACAGTTGGCTTTAACAGAGGTAAAGTATGGAAAACTATGATGAGGTGATCGGGGCACTGACCGAACTGCAAAATTGGCTCAAAGGTCACAGCGGCTATTACGATCAGATAGAAAATATTACCTCACAGCTGAAAGATCCCAATTTGACCGATTTCCAAAGGCAAAAAATAAAAAGCGAGCTTTCAATGCGGAATCTTTTTCACGTTAAATGCCTGGGCGATGTTTATGTAAAGGACTTTCCAAAAGACGGAACAGGCGCACCGTGGTTTAATTATCTGGATAAAGTGTGCAAGCTATGCCAAGAAAAGCTGTCATAGTTTATAAATGAGGTAATATATTAGAATGGAAATAAAATACTACGACATAGGACTAAACTTATTCTGCCGTCAATTTCCCGATCCCGAAAGGATAATTGACGATGCAGAGAAGAAAGGCGTTGCCTGCATTTTAACGGGCACCGATATGAAAGAAAACAAGAGAATAGACCAATTCACAAAAACCCATTCCGTATACGGAACGGCTGGAATACACCCTCACAACGCGGATTCCGCCAAAAAGGAGGATTTCGACCTTATAGAAAAAATAGCCTCCGAAAATGAAAAAATAGTGGCAATAGGGGAGTGCGGGCTTGACTATGACCGTATGTTCTCCACCAAAGAAAACCAGATACGCTGTCTTGAAAAGCATATCGTGCTGGCAGAAAAGCTGAAAATGCCCTTATTTCTGCATGAAAGGAGCGCCGCCGCTGATTTTATAAAGCGCTTCAAAAACCACACCGATATATGCGGCAAGTCTGTGGTGCATTGCTTCACAGGGGATAAGGACACACTGAAAAAGTATCTTGATATAGGCTTCAATATCGGCATAACAGGCTGGATATGTGATGACAGGAGAGGAAGGGAGCTGAGGGAGGCAGTTAAGCTAATACCTCTTGACCGTGTAATGATAGAAACGGACGCGCCCTACCTTACGCCAAAAAATGTACCCGATCTTGACAGGACTAATGTTCCGTGGAACATTTGCTATGTGGCAAGGGATCTGGCGAAGTATATGGGCGTTGATGAGGAGACCCTTATCGAAAACGCTAAGAGCAATACCGAAAGGATCTTCGGCATAAAGTAAAGGAAATCTATAAAAAATAAACCGCTGACAGAGAACAGGCTCTGTCAGCGGTTTTTATTGTTTCTCAAAAACACTATGCTTTTTCATTCAAAAGCATGTCTCTTTTCTTTCCAAACAGCCTTGTAATCACTTTCAAAACAAGCCCCGTAGTAATGGCGGAAACCACAGTGCCTGTTCCCACACTTCCCATATTGTGAACGGCGATAAGGCACACAATAAGCGAAATCAGCGAAAAAGCAATATCAAGGGCGATTTTGATTGTTGAAAACTTGATCCCCGTCACCTCGGAAATAACCAGCATCAGCCCCTCCACCGCCATAGGCATAATTTCCGCAGGCACATAGAAAAACAGCCCCAGAGCCACCGCTACAATGCTTAAGGTCAAAAGCATGATCCTCACAAGCATAGTATTGGGAAAGGGTATCAAAAAAACAAGGTAATTGCACAGGGAGGTAAACAACCCGAAAACCACACCCACAGCCACCTGCAAAAGGTTTTTCAGCTTAAAGTTTTTTCTTAAAAGCACAAACTCAATAAAAACCAGAAGCAGGTGAAATAAAAAGGTGGTGATCCCCATATCAACGCCCCAGATGTATGTAACAGTATATGGAATAGTGGTAACAGGGGATACGCCCATATCCGACTTTACCGAAAGTGCCGCCCCCACAGCTATGACAAACAAGCCTAAAAAGTACATTATGACTTTATTTTTATTGATTTTCATATATCACCTTAATAATTATTGCTTTTCAAACTCCCCAAAAATATCCATTAAATTTTGTGGTTCGTAAACGCCTTTAAAGAGATTTATTGGCTTCTTGTGGTTCGTAAACGCCTTTAAAGAAATATATTGGCTTCTTGTGGTTCAGAAACGTCTTTAAAAATATTCGTTGACAATTCTTGTGTATCTCCTGAGCGCATACTCACCGTCGTGACCCTCGCCGAGATGAGTTTCAGACATTTCTTTTGGCGTGGTGATCTTGGTAATTCCGCATTGCGCAAAGATCCTGCACAGCTCGATTTTGTCCTTTTCGGAGCAGATAAGACCTGCAGTTTGGAGATAGCCCTTGCTTTTACGCAGAACAGGCACTATATTTTTTCGGGGAAGCCTTTTCACAAGCACATTGCCCAGCATGGGCGACAGTTCAAGACCATTATCGCCGCATATTTTGACGGAACAGCCTTTTCCTTTAAGCATATCGGGGCTGTTTTTGTCCGAAATAAAACTCCATAACATATCTGTATAGCTGCGGAGCGTTATATTGGCTCTTGTTCCTATTGAATTTGAAGAATGAACATTTACTGCTTGTTCCAATATCGGCAGAAATCTTTTTCCGAAGGTATACAGCTCCTCCATATCCTCCGTATCAAGATAGATCACCTGACATGAACTGCACAAAAGCTGTTTGGTAACGGCTATATGCAGGGCAATATCACTAAGATCGCTTTCCTTGTATTCCCCCGAAATATAAGCAAATCCCAGCTTATGTCCCCACTCTATCAGCTTTGCAGTGGGAGGAGCAAGCCGTCTTACTGCCAAAACTGCCTCGTCACCGCCCCACACAGAGATTCCGTCCGACAACGCCGCCATTTTCTCCATGCCGCGAATATCCGACGAGGGAGTGTCAAAAACATAGATGTAGTCGGCTAAATTCGGCTCGATAGCAATAAGTCTTTCAATTATTTCTACTGACAGATCATTGTCCGCTTGGGGCAGCTTTAAAATATTGATGTTTCCCGTAAGCAAGCCCTCTGCCATACAGTAAGCGGGCAGACCCTCCATATTTCCCGCGGCAATATGAAAAATCACACCCAATGGCATTATTTTGGTATTACCTTGTGACACTTCGCCAAGCTCGGTTTTCAGCTTTGTTTCAAGGGCTTCCTTGCTCAGCATATTTACAGCCATATCCTTATACTGCAAGGGATCGTCAATAGGCAATTTTTTGATCTTTTCGTCATAAATGCCCGACCCAATCTCTTTTCCCAAAGCGTCAATGGCATTGATGACCTTTTGTATATCAAGGGACTTTCCGCTAAGGGTCTTATTTATTCTATCCTCCATTAGTGACAGTATCTTATCCTGTTCGTTGGATTTAAACCTTTTTCCGAAAGCTATTATCACTTTGCACTATCCTTTCTGACAGTCTATTACAGCAATCTACATAATTTTTTCAAGCATTTCCGCCGCTCCTGCCGCGCAGGTCTTAATACTGTCGGGTGCAACTCTGCCAACTATTTCAAGGTAAGGCGAAGAATTACCGCAGCCGCATTCCTCGCCCTTATGCAGTATTCCAAGATCGTCAGTCATAACACTTAAAACAGGGGTCGCCTTTACCATAGGCGTGATGAGATTCACCAAGCCTGTTTCCCCATATCCCAGCGGTTTCAGGGTATCAACATCTCTGATCAAAACACGGCTGTATATGGGCACATGGAAGTGGTGTTTTTTGCAGTCGCAGTATAGCACAGGGTGTTCCACAGCTCCGAAAAACTCAATTATATTTTCCTCGTTTATGCCGAGAATTTCCTTTGACAGTCGATAAAATTCGCTTTTATCGGGCTGTTCCGCATAAAACTGTTTCCAACCGCCGCCCAACAGGATCTTTGACCCTTTGGGCAGCTTTATTTTTATCCCCTTTTCCTCCATTATTTTAAGAAGAAAATATGTGTAGGCAGGGAAGCCCATAAACCTGCACGTAAATGAGGATCTCTCCAAGGTCTTGAGCCTACTGATGATCCCGTCAAAATCGGGGAGATATTTTCCGTTTTTGTATTTTAAAATGTAAGTCCGACTCAGGCAGGGAGTAAAAAGGGTAGCGCCGAAAGCCGTTTTCGCGACGGCGGTCTTGTTGCTCTTGTGGGGCTGGTATCCCATAATTACATAGTGACAGGGGGTCAGGGAAAAGACTTTCCTTTCTCCGCCCACCTTAAGCACCATTTTCAGTCCGCAGATAAGTGCGCCTGCATCAAAGCCTATTTCGCTGACATTTTTCCCGCTGGTACCCGAAGAAGTGGCTTTTATAGGGATCTTCCACTTTGGCATGGAAAACATTTTCATTCTCTTAAAAAGCATGGTGGGAATAACGGGTATTTTTTCAAGAATATTGTCGGGTATATCGCTGTTTGTACCGATCTTTTGTGGATCAAAGCCCATTCCGTCAAGTATTTTTCTGTATTCCTTACAGTTTTTATACTGATAAAGGCAGTTTTCTAAAATTGCTTTTTTTAAAAGCTCGTTGGTGGCTTTCAGGTCGTAGGGCTTTTTATAGGAAAATAGCTTATTTCTGTATTTCATATTATCACCTTTAGCATTACAAAATTGTAATATGCAGACTGCAAATTGTCACCGCAATAAATGTTAAAGCCTTACCGTATCTGATAAAATAATATTACAGCAAGGAGGTGACAGAATGAAGAATAAAATAATTTCGGTCTTATCCATTACAGCTTTGATAGTTTTCGCGGCAGTTTTGTCTTTGGGTTACGTTTTATATAATTGTACTCATAAGAGGATGTACTTTGAACAATGAGAAAGGAATGAAGTTTGATGAAGAAAATGCTGAAATATATTTCACTTGGAATAGGAGCCCTTGCTTTTACAGCTATCACGGTAATAACCGCTTTGGGCTATAATATGTACCGCAGCGCGCTTGATGATAAGCCCTTAGCAAACGCAGTTGAGGAGATCAGAGCAAAGGGTAGCTTTACCGAGATCAACGAGCTTCCCCAAACCTATCTTAATGCTATCCTTGCTGTAGAAGATCACAGATTCTACGACCACCCGGGCGTTGATCCCATAGCCACCGCAAGAGCCGCTTGGAACGACCTGATCTCATTAAGTCTTGCAGAGGGCGGAAGTACCATAACACAACAGCTTGCCAAAAATATGTATTTCACACAGGAAAAGAGCTTTATCCGCAAGGTGGCTGAGCTGTTTATGGCATTTGAGATAGAAAGAAATTACGAAAAAGACGAAATTTTGGAGCTTTATGTAAACGGAATATATTTCGGCAGCGGATATTACAGTGTCAGGGAAGCCTGCGAGGGTTATTTTGAAACACAGCCCAAAGATATGACCGACTATCAGTGCATTATGCTGGCAGGAATACCAAACGCCCCCTCTGTCTATTCCCTTGACGTAAACCCGGAGCTTGCACAGCAGCGTATGGCGCAGGTCATAAAGCAAATGATAAAATGCGGATATATAGATGAGAACAAGGAAAGTGAAAGAGCCCTTTCGGCTTAAACCTTTGTTTATGAAAGGAGACAAAAATGAAAAAACACACAGCAGTAATAATTGTGGTGGCTTTATCCATAGTCACAATACTTTCTATGGGAGTATGGTTTCTTCTTAACGGAAAGGATACATACTACTACACACAGATCGACACGGCAAAAATGACAGAAAACGAAGAAGCAGGACGCGGCGGAGTTATCGACTTCACAGGGGGAATGAGGTATCTGTACACCCTGACATGCTATGACGGGAACGGCAAGGAAAAGGAACTGAACTTTGGAGCCAATAAAGAATTGCGTGACCAAGCCTTTTTAAAGCTGACTGTCCGTCCTGTTCAGGGTGTAGTCGCATGGGAAGAAGTCCAATATAATGATATGCCCGATCATGTAAAAGAGAAATACACTTCTCCCCAACAATAAACATTATCGTTCAGTACTATACATTCTCTTAAAAACTATTTTCAGCTAACCATTCAAATACCATATACTCTCTTTAAAAATGCCGCAAATTCAGTCAGTGAATTATGCGGCATTTTTTTATTTGAATATTATGCGCCATGTTCAGTGGCATTATTATTCTTCATCAGCTTATCAAACATATCTTCGGGTACAGGTCTTGAATACAAAAATCCTTGAGCGGTATTACAGCCGCAGTCATAGAGAAAATCAGCCTGTTCCTTAGTTTCAACGCCCTCTGCTATCAGATCAAGCCCTATATCCTTTGACATTGAGATAGTGTGAGAGATGATCTTCTGACCTCTCTGGGATTCCATAGAGGTGGAGAAAAAGCTTCGGTCGATCTTAAGCACATCAAAGGGAGTGCTTTTAAGCGTATTCAGTGAAGAATAGCCCGAACCGAAATCGTCCATTAAAAGTCGGAAGCCCTTTACTTTTGCCAGCTTTATCATGGAGTTGGCGTTTATATTATCTGCGCTTTCGGTGATCTCCAATTCCAGCAGATCCTTCGGAATATCGTATTTTTCCACCAGATCATTGAGACAGTCCACAAATTTGGAATCTGTCAGATGTACTCTTGACACATTTACCGATATGGGAACAGGCTTTATTCCGCTGTCTATCCAGCTTCTGATATGCTTGCAGGCGCATTCCCAGATGTGCTGATCCATCTTAACGATAAAGCCGTTTTTCTCAAATACTGGGATAAACTTGTCAGGAGGGATAATGCCTTCTTCGGGGTCTATCCACCTTACCAGCGCTTCCGCCCCGATGATAGAGCTGTCGGAAATGCTGTATTTGGGCTGTAGGAACATAACAAATTCGTTGTTATTCAGCGCCGCTTTCATTCTTTCTTCGATAGATCTTTTAGTGCGGAGATTGGCCTTGAATTCGTTATTGTAAAAACCGATATTTTCAAGAGCGTTACCTTTGATAGAGGATCGGGCAAGCCCTGCGCTGTCGCCCATAAGGCGTGTAGGCATACTTCTATCCTCCACAAGAAAAACTCCGAATGCGAAACTGTATCTTATGTCCTTATATCCGATCATACCCGCTTCAAGACCTCTTATAAAGCTGTATATATCGGACATTTCCTTGTAGGGGATAACCACCATAAACACGTCCGCACTAAGCCTTGAATAGATCTGTTCTTCGGAGCAGTACAGGTCAAGTATATCGTTGATATGGTGCAAGATCTCATTGCCGATAGCTTCGCCGTACTTGTCGTTGATAAACTTAAAGCCGATAACGTCAAACTGAATGACTGCGTATTTGTTGTCAATATCTTCCTTGATCCGCTTTGCCATAATGTCGGCGAATATTGCGGGGTTTTTGTCGTTGGTATAGAAATTGAGAATATTGCGGTTTTTGACCTCACGCTCATTCATTTTCATAAAAGAGCCGTTGAGGGAAGCGACCTTTTTGCCGCTGTCGTCGAAAAAAGGATAAATGCGCATTTCATACCAATCAACGCCTTGTTTTTCCCCCATAAGTCTGAACTGAAATTTTAAGTATTTGTCATTTTTGGAAAAAGAACCCTCATCTTTGAGCTTATTAAGCAGAAATCTGAGCTTTTCTCTGTCCTCTCCGAAAAGTCTGTCATTTTTCAGCAGATCTTCAATAGGGTTATCCGTTTCCGACATTGTGAAGTCGGGGAAAAGGGGATTGTTTTCAAGATGCCACCCATTGTTTACAAAGTCAATGTGAAAATATATGTAAGTGTCCTGTTTGAGCATCATTTCTATCATTTGGTTTCGGCAATTATCCATATAAAGCTCCATTTTCTGCAATTTACCGGTTTTTAGGTATTTGTGCATAAGCACATTCTTTTGTAAATTATACCACTTTTCGGAGCAAATGTCAATTATTTTTGTTGTATTTCACAAATTACAAACCTCGCCCTCAAACCCTTGAAATTTTTCCCTTTATATAGTATAATTGATAGGTTAGATAGACGATCGGGGGAGAAAAAATGCTGTTTGACGAAGAAATGATGCTGAAAGCCTTGGAACTGGCAAAAAAGGCTTATGAAATGGGCGAGACCCCCGTCGGCGCTGTCGTCGTTGACAAGGACGGCAATATAATCGGCGAGGGCTATAACCGCCGTGAATGCGACAATTCCCCCACAGCCCATGCGGAAATACTTGCCATAGAAGCGGCGGCAAAATATCTCGGAAGCTGGCGGCTCACCGACTGCACCCTGTATGTTACCTTAGAGCCCTGCCCAATGTGTGCAGGGGCTATCATAAACTCACGGCTCAAAAGGCTTGTTTACGGCGCTTTCGACGATAAGGGCGGCGCATGTGCCTCGGTTGTGAATCTCTTCGAACTGCCCTTTAACCATAAGCCTTTGGTTAGGAGCAGGATCTTAGAGAAAGAGTGCGGGGAACTGCTCACAAGTTTTTTTGAAGATCTGAGAAAATAAGTTGATTTTGAGGGAATAATATAATGAATATAGTTTTTAAAGATATAACTCTTTCAAATGTGGGAGAGATCTGCGGAATGGGGGTCTTTGAACATCAGGAAACATTTGTAGCCTCCAATACCTTCAGCTTGGCGGAAGCGTACGCCTGTTCAAAGGACGGTTATTTTGTTCAGCCCTTTGGGATATATGACGGCACAACCCCTATAGGATTTATAATGATAGGCTACGGTAAATTATCCGATTCTGATGAACCTCCGGTAGCAGAGGGAAATTACATTTTGTGGCGGCTTATGATAGATAAAGAATATCAGGGAAAGGGCTATTCTACGCCCATTCTGCAAAAAGCCGTTGAATATGTTAAGACATATCCTGCGGGAAAAGCCGATTGTATATGGTTAAGCTATGAAAAGGAAAATGTGCATGCCCGTGATATTTATAAAAAATTCGGTTTTACGGAAAACGGTCAGATGAGCGGTAATGAGATCGTGGCTGTTTATGATCTGACTTGACAAGAAAGGGAAAAATATGTGTACTGCGGCAACCTATAAAACAAAGGACTTTTATTTTGGCAGGACTTTAGATTACGAATTTTCCTACGGCGACGAAATAGTAATAACACCCCGAAACTACCCCTTTGATTTCAGCGAAAAGGGAAGAATGAACTCACACTACGCAATGATAGGCATGGCTCACGTTGCCGACGGCTGCCCCTTATACTACGAGGCGGTAAACGAAAAAGGTTTAGGCATGGCAGGGCTGAACTTTGTGGGAAATGCGGTTTATTTTGACAGCAAAGAGGGCAAGGACAACATAGCCCAGTACGAGTTTATCCCCTGGATATTGAGCAATTGCACCACCGTTGAGGAAGCTAAAGCCATGCTCCAAAAAACAAATCTCACCAAAAGACCTTTCAGCGACAAGCTCCCCCTGTCACAGCTCCACTG
>JAAVIE010000042.1 GCA_014799325.1 Oscillospiraceae bacterium | reverse complement strand
GGCTGAGCGGCTATTATAACGACAATGTTATGGTAGTCAACAATATAAAAAATTTCCGCACCCTCAATCCCGAAATATACGAGAATTTTTACAGGCAGGGAATACGTTCCATTATGCAGCACAGATTTGAGGGCAAAAACGGAAAGGAGTATGTAATAAGCTACGAATCCGTTTCGAGCAATGATATGTGGCAGTCCGAGGATATGTATTTGTACAGACTGCTTGATAAAGTTCTGATAGAATCCCTTTAAAAGACGGCAATTTTGCTTTTTGTTGGCTTATTATTGAAAAAGGGTTGAAAAAAACATAAAAGTGCATTATAATAATAAGTATATGTAAAATAAAAATCACTTATTGATCATATATAAAGCCGAAAATGGCAGTTTAAGTTTACAAGGAGATGCAGCATGCGGAAGGACCCAAAAGATGAGTGTGTTTTTTCGGGAAAATCCGTGGGGCTTTTTAAAGGGTCTGCGCGTACTGCGGATATGGAGCTTATGATGTGTTTAAGAAGAATTGCGGCGTTTGTGATATGCCTCATTCTCATTATTACAAATTTTTTGACGGTATTTGCCGAGGGCGCCCGATCTGACAGCAGGACGGTGAAGGCAGGTATTTTCAGCTTTGATGGCTATCATATGAAGGACGACGAGGGCAGGCTCACAGGCTACGGCATAGAATTTCTCAATTTAGTGTCCGAGTATTCTCGGTTGAATTTTCAGTATACGGGCTACGACAAGACATGGAGCGAGATGCAGGATATGCTTGAAAACGGCGAGATAGATGTAGTGACATCTGCGCGTATGACCCCCGATAGGGCGGAACGCTTCGCTTTTTCACTCCCTATCGGCAGAAACAGCACCGTTCTTTGTATCCGTTATGATAATATGACCATTCGCAGAGGAGTATACAGCACCTATAACGGAATGACTATCGGTCTGCTGACCGGAAGCAGCCAGAATGACAGCTTAGAGGAATTTGCGGAGGAAAAGGGCTTCACCTATAAGTCAAAGGAGTACGGATCCTCCGAGGAGCTTGCAGAAGCTTTGCAGATGGGCGATATCGACGCGATCCTTTCCAGCGATCTGAGAAAGGCGGAGAACGAAAAGACCCTGGATATAATAGAAGAAGCCGATTTTTACGCCATAGTAAGAAAGGAAGATACCGAGCTTCTTGATGAGATCAACTACGCCATTGAGCAAATGGATATAAACGAGGGCGACTGGAAAAACGTGCTGTTTTATCAGTTTTACGGTCCTGTATATTCCTCTGCCCTTTCATTTACCGACCGCGAGAAAGAGTATATAAGACAGGTAGTTTCGGGAGAGAAAACCATTACTGTCACCGCTTTCGGCGATAGGGCGCCTTATTCATTTACCGAAAACGGAGAGCTTAAAGGCATCATACCCGACTATTTTGCATCGGTAATGGAGCTTGGGGGATTGCCCTATCAGCTTGTGGTTCCCGAGAATTCGGATAATTACGACGAGCTTGCAGGCAGCAACGGTGTAAACGTGGTGCTTGATAAGATCTCCACCGACGATATTTTTGAGGACGCCGTTTACCACGGTTTCAATACAGACAGTTATATGAGCATCGGAATGGCGAGAGTTACCCGACTGGATTTTAAAGGTCAGATAAAGACAGCGGCTGTGTCCGATTCCCAGGGAAAGGATATGATCGAATCGGAGCTTTTGGAGGGCTGCGAAGTCCGGAACTATGCTACGGGCGACGAGGCTGTGCGCGCCGTTCTCAACAAGGAAGCGGACGTAGCCTATGTATATACCTATACTGCTCAGCTCTTTGTGAATCACGATTCTACCAATTCACTTTATTATAGTGTTCTCAACGGAATGCGCACCACGTTCCGTATGTATGTGGGGGATAATTCGGATCACGAGCTTATCACCATACTGAACAAGTGTATCAAGCAGACCTCCCAGGACACTCTCAATCAGCTTATTTCGGGCTATACCTCCTATACTATCAGCGATATGACTATATGGAAGTATTTACAGGCAAATCCCGGAGTGCTTTTTGTGATACTTGTTGTTCTTATCCTGACAGTAAGCGTTATCATTGGCTTGTACCTGCGTACTGTGTGGAACAGCAAGCTGCTGACCGCAACGGAAGAATCCAACAGAAAAATGGGAGAACAGCTTGCTATTGTAGAAGCGCTGAGCCGTGACTACACCAATGTTTACGCCATAAACGAAGCCTGCGCCACTGCGCGGATCATCAAGTTAGAGGGCTATGTTACCGAGGGATTGGAAAAGGATTCGGCAAAGGAGTTTGATTACGCCACGATCCTTGATCAATATATCCAAAGCCGCGTTCACCCGGAGGATTGTGAGGATCTTGCGCACGAGCTTGCTCTCGAAAGGGTGAAGAAGCAGCTAAGCAGAAATTGGGAGTACACGGGTATTTACCGTATAGTTGACGGTGAAGAGACTCACCATTTCCAATACACCTATCTGAAAATTGCGGATAAGGACGGCAAATACGGCAGCTTTATACTTGCAGGCTTCCGCAATATCGACGATATGATCCGCAAGGAGCAGGAGCAGAAAAACGTGCTGTCCGAAGCCCTTGCACAGGCGCAGTATGCCAACAACGCAAAGACCACATTCCTCAACAATATGTCCCATGATATACGCACACCTATGAACGCTATCATCGGATTTACGTCTTTGGCGGTAACTCATCTTGACAATAAAGAGCAGATCAGGGATTATTTAGGCAAGATAATGACCTCCAGCAACCACTTGTTGAGCTTAATTAACGACGTCCTTGATATGAGCAGGATCGAAAGCGGAAAGGTAAAGATCGAGGAAAAGGAAACCAGCCTGCCCGAAATAATGCACGATCTCAGAACGATAGTGCAGGCAGACGTAAAGTCCAAGCAGCTTGAATTCTACATTGACACTCTTGATGTTACCAACGAAACTATCATCTGTGACAAGCTCAGACTGAACCAGGTACTGCTGAATATTCTCAGCAATGCCATGAAGTACACCAAGCCCGGCGGAATGGTCAGCGTCCGCGTTACCCAGAAAGCCGAAGCGGAGGAGGGCTACGCTTCCTACGAGTTCAGCGTTAAGGACACGGGTATAGGCATGAGCAAGGAATTTTTGAAGCACGTTTTTGAGCCATTTGAGCGTGAGCAGACCTCCACGGTCAGCGGCATTCAGGGAACGGGTCTGGGACTTGCTATCACCAAAAATATAGTGGATATGATGGGCGGTACTATCAACGTAGAAAGCGAAGAGGGAAAGGGATCTGAGTTTATCGTCACCTTCCGTTTCCGCGTTGCGGACAGTCCTTTGGGTTCTCAGCGGCTTGAACAGCTTGTGGATCTCAGGGCGCTGGTGGTGGACGACGACGTGAACGCCTGCGTCAGCGTCAGCAAGATGCTGTCGGAGATCGGTATGCACCCCGATTGGACTACTTTGGGCAGTGAAGCCGTTATCCGCACCGAGTTTGCTATAGATCAAAACGAGCCATACAGCGTTTATGTTATTGACTGGCTTATGCCCGATATGAACGGTATTGAGCTGGTGCGCAGGATCCGCAAGATAATAGGCGAGGATTCTCCTATAATTATTCTGACTGCTTATGATTGGTCGGATATTGAAGCTGAGGCAAGAGAAGCAGGCGTTACTGCGTTCTGCTCCAAGCCCATCTTCCTTTCCGAATTGCGCAGTATTCTCGCCGCACCTTATGAAGATAAGGACAGCAGCAAGGAAGCGGAGGAACCCGAAAAGGAAGAGCCGAAGTTTGACGGTACCAAGATCTTGCTGGTTGAGGATAACGAGCTTAACCAGGAGATCGCGCAGACTATTCTTGAAGCGGCAGGCTTTATAATAGACACGGCGGACGACGGAAGTGTTGCTGTGGAGCGGGTCAAGGAGAAGCCTGCGGATCAGTATGACCTTATCCTTATGGACGTGCAGATGCCTATTATGAACGGATATGAGGCTACAAGAGCTATTCGCGCCCTTGACGATCCTGTTAAGGCGGCTATACCGATCGTTGCCATGACTGCAAATGCTTTTGATGAGGATAGGAAGGAAGCTATGGATTCGGGTATGAACGGATATGTGGCTAAGCCGATAATTATTGAGAAGCTGATGCAGACGTTGGAGGAGATATTGAAGTAACCTCAAATAAAATAATAAGCGATCCCACGTGAACAGCGTGGGATCGAATTTTTAAGCACAACACATAAAACCTATACTACTTCACAGCTTTTCATAAGGGCTGCACAACACTTTCTCCGCCTTCTCCAATGCCTCTCCAAGCTCCATTCCGCTAAAATCGGGCGCATATATCCTCCTGCCCGATTTTCTGTCGTCCGTAAAAGCAAATAAAACCATTCCCGGAACCGCATTCTCAGGGGGAAAATAAGCCTCCTTGCCGCCCATATCTGTCCGACACCACCCCGGGTCTACAAGATTGATCGTCACATCGGACCCCTCAAGGGCATAGCCAAGATCAACGGTGATCTTATCCAAAGCCGCCTTGCTTGCCGCATAACCCGCAAATTCGGGCTGAAGATGTATTCCGCTGGAGGTGTTGATTATCCTGCCAAAGCCATTTTCCCGCATCTTGGGCAAAAAATGATAGCATATCATGGCAGGGGCGATAATGTTTATCTGAAAGCTGTCGGTGAAGTCCTCCACGGTGGTTTGGCAGAAATCAAGGCGGGGAGGGGTCTGTATTCCCGCATTGTTAAAGACAATCTCCACATTTTTTCCAAGGTTGTCAACTTCTCTTAAAAGAGCGGTTACTTGCTCGGGGTCGGAAAGCTCCGCACCAACGGAAAATGCTTCAACACCAAGCGCCCTGACTTCCTCAAGCAGCTTTTGGCAGTGTTCGGTTTTCCTGCTGTGAAGTATTAAATTGCAGCCCTGCTCCGCCATAAATTTGGCGGTATGATAGCCTATTCCCCTTGAAGCTCCCATTATAAGAGTCCATTTTCCTTTTACGTTTACCATTTTTATTCCTCTTTCGTTTCTTTTTTTGAAAATTTTCTGAAGTTCTTTTTGTATATTAAGGAAATTTTGAAAAAATAAATTTGTTGGTTTTACACAATTTTCCCAAAACATATTGTAAATTTATTTGCAATATGTTATACTGTACATACGGAATGTAACCGAGAAGTATGGCTTTGGGATCATTTAAAGTAATTCAGGAGCTTGTTTTTCTCCTCCTCGGAGATGACCTTGCTCCAGGAAACTCTTCCTTCTTGATTTACGCCATATTCAGAAAAGCGGGCGGTCTTGTCTCTGTCAGTGTCGTTCCACTTGTCAAAGCCTTCTTTGGAAATATGGTCTCCGTATTGACAGTTGATAAAGGAAGATTTTCCGTAGTCACGCCAGGGTCTTGCCAAGAAAATGGAATTTGGCGCAACGCCTTCTTCGCAGGTCAAACGGCAGTTATTGAACACAAAGCCTATTTTCTGAGAAAGAGCGTGAGCGGGAGCAGCAACATATCCATGACCCCGTACATCAAAGACTGAGCGTATCTCGCAGTTGTCAAAAAGAGAATCGCCGCAGCCGAAAATGAAATCTACATTCCCCGCGATAAAGCAATTTCTGAAAATGTGGCGCTGAAAAAGATCTCTCCTAAGCTCATCTTTCAAAAAGCCGTCATACCGTTCTATAAGATCGGGAGGCAGAGGACCGCAGAAAATAGTGTCCTGGGTGGAAAGAAAGGAACAGTCCTCGGCATAAAAGCTGTCGGCATACACGGTAAGAGCCACTTCCTGCCCCTTAACTTCGGGCATTTTGGAATCGTTTTCCACAGTGAGATCTCTCAAAGTCACATTGTCGGCAAGCACCGCCATGGTGTATGTTCTGAAGGTCACAAGCTCCCTCCCTCTATCGTCAAGCTTTTTGGCGTAGTCGTCCCAGACGATAACGGTTTTTCCCGCGCCTGCTCCCACAATTTCAATATTGGGAACGGAAATTTCGATCTTTTCGCGGTAGACGCCTTCGGAAAGGGAAATGCGGGTATTGGGCTTCACATTACGCAAAATATCGGACAGCTTGTCCTTTGGCGTAACTTTTACTTCGGTCATATTTGAACACTCCTTTAATATGATTATAGATTTACCTTATATTATATATGCAAAAGGGTAATTTTTCAATATAGGCAGGAATATTTTTACTTTATGAATTTGAGTTTTAAGCAATACAGAGCCATTGACCTCACCATTATGGGAGTAATTCTCTTTTTCAGTGAATTTCTCACAGCAACGGCGGCGTCAAGGTGGTTTCCCGATCAGCTGTATGCACTTTCCCCAACAATAACGGTGGTATGCCTGGTAATGATGCGGTGGAACGGCTATGCGGCTATCCACGCGGTAATAAGCGGATTGATATTCAGCCTGGCGTCGGGGGCAGGGGAGAAACAGATAATCGTTTACTGCGTCGGCAACTGCTTTGCTCTTCTGGCTTTGATCCTGTTCAAGGTCATGGGTAAGGAAAAGGTAAGAAGCACATTTTACTATACCTTGCTTTTCGTTCTTGCTGCGTTCTTAGGCGCAGAGCTTGGGCGCGGGATAATAAGCCTTATTTTCGGAGAAGGCCTTGATTCTATCGTGACCTTTCTGCTGTCGGATATGATAACCTTTATCTTCACTGTTGTGGTGGTGCTGATAACACGCAGGATCGACGGACTTTTCGAGGATCAGAAAAGCTATCTGATACGCACGGAGGAAGAGAGAAGAAAAGAAGAGGCGGAAAAATATTACAAATAATTTTGCGAATACATCTCATTAAAATAAACAATAATTCAGGAGGTTATTCAAAATGCAACTGAATGCTACCGACTATTTGATTTTCGATGAAGAAAGCGGAGTTTACATCGAAAATCCCGAGCAGGCGGTGCGCGACGACGTCGAAAAGCACCACTGGCTCAATGTAATGAGGACAGTTATTAAAGACTGGCGGCTCTATCTCATGCTTGTGCCTATGCTGCTGATCTTCCTGTTCTGGCGTTATTTTCCTATGTACGAGCTGCTGGGCTGCTTTAAGCTCACCGAGGAGATCAAGCCCGTTGCAGATCAGTATTTTGTGGGATTTTCACATTTCAAGTCGCTGCTGACTTCAAATGCGGATTTCTGGATGGCGTTCCGTAACACCTTCCTGCTTAGCTTCTATGGACTTTTATTCGGCTTCCCCACACCTATAATTATTGCGCTGTTCTTTAATGAAGTACGCTCTAATATCTGCCGCAGTATTTATCAGGTGCTTACATATTTGCCGAAATTTATGTCTACGGTTATTATGACCTCTCTTGTAATGATGCTTGTAAAGCAAGGCTCCGACTTTACCGGCGTGGGCGTTCTTGCTCAGCTTCTGAATAATTTGGGCGTTATCAGTGATGAAACGCTGAAAACGGGTATGCTGAATGACCCAAGCTTCTTCCGAGCCATTTACCAGATAAGCGGTATCTGGGAAACTGCAGGTTATGACAGTATAGTATTCTTTGCCGCCATAATCGCAATTTCACCGACCAGCTACGAGGCGGCGCAGATAGACGGCGCGGGAAAGATGTCACAGATGAGATACGTTGTTATCCCCTCTATCCTTTCCACTATCGTTATTATGCTTATCACAAGAATCGGTTCCCTGCTCAATATCGGTTACGAAAAGGTTCTGCTGCTTTACAACCCCAATACCTACGTTACTGCCGATGTAGTTTCCACATTCGCACAGAGAACAGGTATCGGCGGATCGGCTAAGGGTCTTGCTTCCGCGGCGGAAATGATGAACAACGTTATCGGAATGCTGCTGGTTGTGGGCGCAAATACCATTTCACGCAAGGCGTCCAACGTTTCCCTTTATTAAATCAAAACGGAATTATCAGAGGTTGTTATGAAAAGAAAACTTGAAGTTTCCGAGCTTATATTCAAGGTTATAAGCTATACCTTATTGACAATGTTTGCTCTTTGCTGTCTTTATCCCTTTGTATACGCTATTTCAGCATCTATAAGCGGGATCGAAGAGGTAGAGCGCAGCCAGATAGTATTGTTCCCGAAAAACATTCAGTTTGAGGCTTTTTCCACAATGTTCAACGACAATATGTTCTGGAATGCCTACGCAAATACCCTGTTCCTTACTTTTTACGGTACTATATGGTCGGTAATAACATCTATACTCGGTGCTTATGCATTGTCCAAAAAGCGTCTGCTGTTCCGCAAGGGCTTTAACTTCTTCCTAGTATTTACTATGTGGTTCAGCGCAGGTATGGTTCCTCAGTATCTTAACTACTTGGATACTCAAAAAGTGCTTCAGGGCATGGGAATAACCGACTATAAATGGCTGGTAGTTCTTGCCATGGGTATGGCTGCCATGAACATTATCCTTTTGAGAAACTCCTTTGAAGGAGTTCCCTCCGAGATCGAGGAGGCCGCTATTGTGGACGGAGCTACCGAAATGCAGGTGCTCTGGAAGGTCTACATACCAATGAGCAAATCCATAATCGCCACGGTAGCGCTGTTCTTCGGTATCTCCCGTTGGAACGGATATTTCTG
>JAAVIE010000041.1 GCA_014799325.1 Oscillospiraceae bacterium | reverse complement strand
CAATTTTAAAAAGTTTCTGGTTTTGAAATTCTTTTTAAATCAGTAAATTACCACCAACTGTCTTGAAAGAAGCATAAATCGCACCAGGTTTCTTGGGAACAAAAAGGGGGCATTTTTTCACAATCAATAAATAAATCAACACTCATCATCGCTTTCAGTTTCGCTGTCCGACGTTGCAAAAAGCTCGTTCTGCGCTATCTGATCCTTTCTCGGTCTGCCTCTGCCTAACTTTTTTACCGTTCTTACCGGCTTCTCCATACGCAGAATTTCATAGATCAGATCCACATACTCCTTTGCCGCTTTTGAACGAGGGGCGTACTCTATGATAGTCTTTGCGTGGGCAGGCGCTTCCGCAATAACGACGCTGCTGCTTATCTTCTGTTCAAAAACGTCTGTGTCCAGCTGCTCCGCCACAAGATTTGTCAGATCCTCCACCTCTTTTGTGAGGATAAGGCGGGGATTGTACTTATTCAGCAGTATTCCTCTTATTTCCAATGACTTATTATAATATTTCTTTACTGCAAAAATCGTTTCCTTAAGCTGTGAAATTCCCTGTAATGACAAGATCTCGGGCATCATGGGTATTATCAGCTCGTTGGCAGCGGTGTATGCGTTGATAGTTAAGATCGACAGAGCAGGAGGCGTGTCTATTATCACAAAATCATAGTTGTCAGCCACCGAGTGGAGCTGTTCCCTCAGTATATACTCTCTGCCCACATTTGTCAGCTCCAGCTCACAGCCCGACAGCATTATGTTTGCAGGGGCAATGTCGCAGCAGGCAACGTGCTGTATGGTATCATACAGATCCACTCCGCCGTGGAACACATTATAAATAGTATAGCAGTTTTCCGTTTCCGCTCCAAGGCTGAAAGACAGATTCCCCTGGGGGTCAAGGTCTATTGCCAGGACTTTTTTGTTCATTGCGGACAGACAGCCGCAAAGGGAGCTGCAGGTGGTGGTTTTTCCCACTCCGCCTTTTTGGTTTGTTACGGCAATAATTTTCGCCATATTATTCCCTCTTTTTTCTTGCCTCGTTTTTCTTGAATGACCCGATTTTCTTATATTTATCATACTGCAAACTATATTTACAGTATGATTCGCCGTGCTATACACGCTGCGGTGAAACCGCCAAGAAAGTCAGTTCAATCTGATCCTGTCAAAGTCTTTGATTTTGACAGCCGCCCGAAAGACGGCATCATACAATAGACCTTATCTATTGTATAATTGAGAATTAGTATTATCAGAACCTATCCGCATAAGAGAAATTTGCCGAAAAAACAGGCGTTTATCTTATGCGGACATATTATCAGGTCAGGGTGTTGCCCAGATCCAGATCGGGCGCGCCCTCGGGATCGTAAATATGATAGTTGGACTTGCCGTTTTTCTTAACGAAATACATTGCCTCATCGGCGCAGCCCACCAGCTTTTCAGCCTCGTTTCCGTGATCGGGTGAGAAAGCGA
Organism: Oscillospiraceae bacterium; assembly: GCA_014799325.1. Taxonomy (GTDB): domain Bacteria; phylum Bacillota; class Clostridia; order Oscillospirales; family Ruminococcaceae; genus Ruminiclostridium_E. The sequence continues at coordinate 13,939 of JAAVIE010000041.1, read as the reverse complement.
TACCAACGCTGACGTTGATGTTCAGGATAACGCCTGCAGCCTCGCAGTTATAGCCGGTATAGAGTTTGTCGATAATTGACATTGCAAAGTCGTCACAAGCGCTTACCTTTTCGGCATCGGTAATGCAAAGCACGAACTCGTCACCGCCGAAGCGTCCTGCAATTCCGCCCTCGCCTACGCATTCCTTGATAGTATCGGAAACGTATTTGATCACCTCGTCGCCAACGTTATGACCGTAACGGTCGTTTATGAACTTGAAGTCGTCTACATCTATAAACAGTACCGCATACTGCTCGTTTACGCGCTTGAGATCAAGAAGCTTCTGCAGCTCTTTCAGGAAGGTGCTTCTGTTGTACAGCTGTGAAAGGAAGTCGAAGCTTGCTTTCTGTGAAAGCTGAATGGTGGATTTTTTCTTGTTGTTGATATCCACTGCAACGCCCATAAGCTTGGTAATGTCGCCCATACGGTTGAGAATGGCGCTGGTCTTTACGTTGATCCAGATCTCGCTGTTGCTTCTTGTTCTTACCAAAAACTCGTTTTCAACATATTCTCTGGTTCCCTTTAAAAGAGAATCCATATCCTTTATGAAATGCCGTGAATCCACTTCATTCATAAGCATATCCAGGAATCCGCCGTTGCCGCCAAGCTCTGCATGGTCGTAGTCGATATCGAATTTGTCACGGAAGTTGTCGGAAACGAAAACCGTCTTTTTATCCACATCCCATTCGTAAAGCATGCTTTCGGACAGGGAGGCAATGGTCTTGTGTACGTCCTCCGAGATATAGAAATCGTCCAAAAGACCGTTGAAATATTCCGAAATGATCTGATACTCAAAGGTCTTGAAATTGGGCAGACGCTTGCTGCGGTCGCCTGCGTTTATCTCCTCCATTTCGGTGATTATCTTTCCTATAGGGGTAATGGCGCGGCGGTAGATAGCAAAAGCTATTATGGAATCCACCACAATAAACACCGCGAAAACGATAAGTCCTATGATAGTAACGGGGAAAACGTTGAATGTGGCTCTGCTTGCAGGATAAGTTGCTATCCATACCCAGTCCGTGTTGTTGATCTTTCCGTAGGCGCCGTAATATCCGCCCTTTGTGAAAGAAGCGAAACGGTTGTTTTCACTTAAGCCCGAAAGACTGTCAGCCGTAATTTCGACCGCAGGGGTCCATTCGCCGTATCTTTTGATCTGACCGTCTACGTTAAGGCCGTTTCCGCTGCCGTCCATAAATATCAAAGTTCCCTTGCCTTCAAAAAAGCTTGCGCTTGACAGGGAGCTGTTGAGGCTTCCCGCAGAAACCACCGCCCCGATATAGCCCCGAGTATCGTTGGAGGCGGTAACGGGCATAATGATGTATATAACGTTTTCAAGATATTTTTCATCGGTAATGCTGCTGATATACACTTCGCCGTCTCCTAACTTTTGGAGCGACTCAAAATCCTTGTATGTATCTTTCAGCACGCCCTCGTTGCCTGACGCAACAACATAGCCGTTGGAGTCCATAACGACAATGTCTGTGAGATTACCGTCGCTGTTTATCTGGGAGCCTGTCAGCGCGTCCACCTGATCCTTTATGGCGTTGTAGTCGCCCCCTGCGGTGCGCTTGATGTAATCGGTCTGCGCTAAAACGGACAGCTTTTCCGCATATCTGTCAAAAAACAGGCTCTGCGCCTTTGCCTGGCTGTAGGCGGTGATACCCGTCTCGTCAGCCACCATCTGCCCGAAGCTTTCGTTATAGGTAAAGGTTCCGATAATTCCCACTATAATTACCGGAACAAGTATTGATGTAACGATCATGATCTTAAATATGCTTTTAAGTTTCATAATTTCGCCTTTCATCTGTTGCTTTTATTGCAGTTTTGCTGTTAATGCAACTTTATTATTGCTGTTTTGCTGTTAATACGATTCTATTGTTATTGCTGTTTTGCTGTAATGCATTTTATTGTTATCACAATTTTGCTGTTATCGCATTTTTGCCATTATTGTTATTACAGTTATTACATTTTGCCGTTATTGCCGTAAATCGCCGTATCCGCTGTCGGGGAGGTCATTCGTCTGCGTCCTCAAGCTCTTTCTGGATACGTTCGCGCTGACACTCGATTATGTACTTGGATACAATATCCTCATCTGCGGCGGACATATTCACAAAACGGCAGCCGAAGCCCTCAATGTCACCTGCGGCGTTTTTCTGCACTCGGAGGATCTCCGCTTCCACATCAAGGCTCCTGTCCTTCAGGTCAATTGTGATGAGCATTTTGTCGCCCGCCTGAAGATTCTCGTTGTTGCACACCATGAGGAATACTCCTCCGATGTTTATATCCTTTACCTTTGTAAGGTAAGGCGATTCCAGCACCTTGCGGTTATTGTCTCTTTCCACCATATTTACAACGCAGGGTATATTGACTTCTACCTTGTAATATCTTCTGCGCTCTTCAAGGACAACTCCCGACTCCACTCTGACGACTAAGTTCATCTGCATTTCGGTAGACATGCTTACATAAGCGGGAAATTTGATGCGGTTGCCGTTTCTCATATAAGCGATCATAAAAACTTCTGCGTTGTGCTGGATCTCAGGAAGTCCTTTTCCTTTGGTGATAAGCATCATATCGGGGTTCTGGCTGTAGGTGGCGTTGTTGTATTCCCTCAGCGTAAACTGCTTATTGCCTGCAGAAAGGATCCTGACATCTTCCGGCGTTACGATATCGAGCTTGAGAATTTTTTCTCGTGTCAGCATATATCTTTCTCCATTTGTTCTGTTTTTATAATTAGTATAGTAAATTTAAAAATTTGTCATTTTGATAAAAATATAACAATCCTGTCTTTGTTACAATATGTAACTATTATACATTATATCTCAATATAAATCAAGTGGAATATTGAAATTTAGTAAAAATTATTGTGAGTTTTTTATTTTGGGGTGCTAAATATGGTTCTTTTGGGAAAGCTGTGCTGATATATGCGCGCTTTTCGGGAGGGTTGCGCGAGAGGAGACCCGCTTTTAAGGAAAGTTGTGCTGATTTATGGTTCTCTCAAGAAAGTTGGCGGTAATTTACTGATTTAAAAAGAATTTCAAAATTCTTAAAATAAAGACTCCACGCCGCAAGCGGCGCTCCGCTTTATTTTAAGAACCGTCCACTGTTTCCTGCGGAAACAGTGGACTTTTTGAAATTCGTGCTATCAGGGCAGTTGTGGGAGTGGTAACCCGCCTTTAGGGAAACAAGCAATAATTTTTTACTGCTCTTAGGTATGTTGTGCAAATTTTTATTATTTTTAGCAGAGCTTTTCAAGCGGGTTTCCACTCACACAACTTTCCTGAAAAAACCACAAATCAGCACCAAATTTTGGGATCCCATATTAAATTTTCACCCAACTTTTCCGAAATTCTATTTAAATCTTGTAATTTTCAAAAAATTATGCTATTATAAAAGAACAAACCTATTTATTAAGGAGGAGCAAAAAAATGCTTACTAACATTCCACAGGTAAAGCTTGGACTTATCGCAGTTTCCCGCGACTGCTTCATCATTTCCCTTTCGGAAAAGAGGAGAGCGGCAGTTTGTGACGAATGCAAAAAGATCGGCGTTGATGTGTATCAGTGTATGACTACCGTTGAAAACGAGCTTGATATGCTTAAGGCGGTAGAGGAGGTCAAGGCGGCAGGCTGCAACGCTTTGACGGTATTTTTGGGCAACTTCGGACCCGAAACTCCCGAAACTCTTATTGCAAAGAATTTTGACGGCCCCGTAATGTACGCCGCAGCTGCGGAGGAATCGGGCAACGACCTTATCAACGGCAGAGGCGACGCTTACTGCGGTATGCTCAACTGCTCCTACAACCTTGGAATGAGGCACTTAAAGGCATACATACCCGAGTACCCCGTTGGCACAGCCGAGGACGTGGCAAAGATGATCAAGGAATTCCTCCCCATTGCCCGCACTCTTATCGGACTTTCACAGCTTAAGATAATCACCTTCGGTCCCCGTCCCCAGGACTTCTTCGCCTGCAACGCTCCTATCAAGGGCTTGTATGAGATAGGCGTGGAGATCGAGGAAAACTCCGAGCTTGACCTGCTTGTAGCCTACAAGGCTCACGCCGACGACCCCAGGATCGACGGCATCTGCAAGGAAATGGTGGAGGAAATGGGAGAAGGCCGCTACTACCCCGAAATGAACAAGCGCATGGCGCAGCTTGAAGTTACCCTTCTTGACTGGGCAGAGCAGCACAAGGGTTCAAGAAAGTATGTGGCTTTCGCCGACAAGTGCTGGCCTGCATTCCCCGAGACCTTCGGTTTTGAACCCTGCTATGTTAACTCCCGTCTGGTAAGCAGAGGTATCCCCGTTTCCTGCGAGGTTGATATTTACGGCGCATTGAGCGAATATATCGGACTTTGCGTAACAGGTGACACTGTTACATTGCTTGACATCAACAACTCTGTTCCCAAAGATCTGTATCAGAGCGATATCGAGGGCAAGTTCCCCTACACTCTCACAGATACCTTTATGGGCTTCCACTGCGGAAACACTCCCGCTTGCAAACTGTGTGCAGACAGAGCTGTCAAGTACCAGCTTATACAGCACCGCCTGTTAGAGCCTAAGGATTCCGAGCCCGACTTTACAAGAGGAACTCTTGAGGGCGATATTGCCGCTTCGGATATCACCTTCTACCGTTTGCAGTGCAACAGTGACGGAAAGCTTTGCGCTTATGTGGCAGAGGGAGAGGTATTGCCTGTTAAGACACGTTCTTTCGGCGGTATCGGTATTTTCGCTATCCATGAAATGGGTAGATTCTACCGTCATGTGCTGGTACAGAAGCGTTATCCTCACCATGGCGCTGTGGCGTTCTCTCATTGCGGAAGCGCTATTTTTGAGGTGCTGAAGATGCTGGGGGTTGAGGATATTGCTTATAATCAGCCTAAGGAATTGCCTTATGCTACCGAAAATCCTTTTGTTAAGTGATTTTGAGTTTTAAATAAAAAGGGATTGCGAAAAAGGCAGTCCCTTTTTTATGCTGTTAAGAAACTTGGTGCTGATTTATGGTTCTTTCAGGAAAATTGTGCTGATTTGGTTCTCTCAGAAAAGTTGGTAGTAATTTGGGTTCTCTCAGGGAACTTGGTGGTAATTAACTGATTTGAAAAGAATTTCAAAATTCCGAAAATGAAGCTCAATGGCGCAAGCGCCAAGAGCTTCATTTTCGGAACCGCTCAAAATTTTCGTTGAAAATTTTGAGACTTCCGCAGGAAGTCATAGACTTCTTTGAAATTCGTGCTGTCAGAACAGTTGTACTATTTGGAAACCCGCTTTTAAAAGTGTTGTGCTGATTTTTATGATTCTCCAAGAAACTTGACATTAAATAATAGGGGCTGTCTTTTTTACAGCCCCTACATTTCAAATACATAATTTATTATTCGTCAATAAATGTTTCCACTTCATAAGTGATATACCCACCTACCTTATCGGTATTGGGATCAAAACTGATATAATATTTATAGATCGGTCTTGCTCCGAAAAGATTCGGCTCTCCCGCAACATAGAAAGCATAGTTATCCTTAATGGAAACAGTTTCGACTTTAACATATTTGTTGCAGTTTTCAAGAGTACACTCAGGAAGAGAATGTTTCTTGTTGAAATCGGAAGCATTTTCGTCCCATACATACTGTTCCAAGCCCTGAGATTCAAGAAAATCGGCAAAATCATTCAGACTGTAGTTCTCGTTGGTTGATTCAAGCCCAAGCTCCTTATTTTGATAGGATGTGTTTGCATTGGCCGCTGCAAAGCCTTTGGGCGCCCACTTGGGAGCGCTTCCCGTCACTGAATTTTCAATATCAATAACAATAGCCTTGTCAAGAGTGATTTTTTCTTCGGAGATACAGTTTGCTATGTTTACAATAAATTTGTTGTCACCGTTTTTGGGAGTCATCAAAAGACTATAGGAAGAATATTTCGGAGACTCGTACTCCAACAGGTAATCCTTGCGTTCCTCATAGCTTCCGTTGCTGTAGGTTATGTCGAAATCATTCCCATACTTTTCAACAAATTCCGCGACCGTTATATATCCGCCCAGCTGAAAAACCGTGTTGTTAACCTGCATAAGACCCGAATCAAAAGAAGCATTTTTGATCTCGTCGGAAAGAGTGATCTTTTTCTCATCGGGCTTGGTCTCTTCGGGTGCGGTTGCAGCGTTTGCGGAAGTATTTGCCGAATTGCCGATAGGACTGCTTGTACTGCTTGAACCGTTTGAAACCGACGGATTTACAGCGGATTTGTTTTCTCCGCAGCCGCTGATCGCCGAACATAAGCAAACAGCCGTTAAAACTGCCGCTGTCAATTTGGTATTACATTTCATAATAAAATCACCTCTGCTTGTTTCTTTGTTTCTGATGTGTTTTTGCAGATATGATTATAGCATTTTCACTTTTGAATGTCAATTGTGGATTATACTCAAAATATGGTCAAACCGCCTCGTTTGCCTATTGATTTTACCTATTTGCTATACTGTTTTTGAGTTTCCGCTCGGATCTTCCGGATCCTTGAAAAAACCTCCGTTGATGAAAAAATGATTTCTGTTGAGAGATTCGTGAAAAAATCAAACCCGCAAATCACCAACCGATTTGCGGATTTTCTTTTAACTTTTAATTCCTTTATCTCTGTTACTTTCTCTTTTTAACAGCAGCCACCAGGGCCGCCAATACAGCAACGGGAGCTATTCCCATCACAACACCTGTGGGAGGCGCCTTATCGGGATCAAGATCTTCCGTTGTAACAACATAAGTGCTGAAATGATCGGTGGTGAATACCAGATATCCGTTTTCGAGCTTTGCATTCATATTGATGTAATTTTCGTCCGTGAAATGATATACTTTCAGCTTGTCCGCGCTGTCCACTAACTCTTCGGGAACGGGGATCTTTACGGTAACAGTGCCGTTGGGCTGATACTCCTTGCCGTCAACCGTAAAGGTCAGGTCATAGGCATATCTTGTATCGGTGGAGGAATCCTTGTCAAGCCTTACGGTAAACATTGCATTGGAGGGAATAACGCTTTCGTCGGCGATCACCTGTACATCTGCGGCTTTATCGGAGCTGTTGTCGGTGAAGGTGTTGGATTTGTCCGACTCGGCGGGAGTTGTTTCGGGCGCAGGGGTTTCTTCTGGTGCAGTTGTTTCAGGTTCTGTGTCGGGAGCAGTTGTCTCAGGCTCAGTAATGGGCGGCTCCTCTTCTTCCTTTTCGGAGAAAACATTTATTAAAAGGTATTTTTCGCCCTGTTTAATGCACTCCACATTTTTGTTGAGGAACCATACCTCCTCCGCTTCAATTCCCTCGGATACGATCTCCATATCTCTGTTGATGATGTACGCTTTTCCGTCAACTATAACAGGCGCATATTCACCGCCGCAAAATCTGCTTGCTTTGTCAAAAGTGCCTAATTCCTTGCCGTTTTTGTCTATGTAGACATATTTTCCGTCAAAGGTTTTTGCAAGGTAGGTTTCGCCGTTGTCTGCACTTGCCTGTATCTCGGAATAAACATCGCTTATTATTTCGTTTTTTTCAATATCTACAAGAGCATAAACCCGCGAATTATTATCTGAAATTCTGTATCGAACCGCAATTACATTTTTATTCCAATTAACCGCACCGCCAAAGCAGCAATAATCGGCATCAATGTTAAGCTTTTCAAGATTGGGTTTAACCATACCGTCACCGCTGTGATCATGAACATAAGAACGAACAGTGTCATTTTTTACATCAAGGTATAAATAATCATAAAAACTGTAATGAGCGTTCCAAAAAACGACCTGCAGCAGATCGCTGTCATAAAAATAAGGGTAAGCTCCAAAAGTTCGGAAAGCCTCTACGTCCAAAATACCGCTGTACAGCTCTGTGGTTTCTCCGTTATAGTCTATTGCGGATACGGTGTACTTTCTCATACGGTCATCGGAATTATCTGTGACCGCAAAAAAATAACAGCAATATTTATCCGAATAGCGGTTTATCCATAAATCATATAAGCAGAAAGTTTCATTTGTACTTTTGTTAGTAAAAAATACTCCTTTGTAGGTGTTGCTGAAAGCCTCTTTTCCGTCAGGAGCAAAGGCTTGTATTGTGAAGGTAGAGTTTTCCACGTTCTCGGATCTCGATAAAGTGTAGCCCTTATGAGTGATAGATTCCGTTCGACCGTATGGCAGGTCATTAGCATTCTTTTTAGGTTCAAAGTCTTTTACCTTAACTATCATATTTGCCTTTTCATCATATCTTACGGCAAATCTTGAAAGCTGATTACCGTCCTCATCTTCCGAACTTAATGTCATATAATCGCCATAACCGAAATTGATGTCATCGCTATAATATTTGTATTTTACCGTATCATCTGTAAAAAGCCCGTCAGTGCTGATGTCGGTATAGTTAAGCTCTCCCGTTTCCTTCCAGCTTTTAAGCTGCTCGTCGAAAATACGCACGGCGCCTTTTATTCCGCCGTCCACGAAGTAAAAATACACTCCCCTGCCAACGGAAGCTATTCCCGTTGCTCCGTGTATCTCACCAAGGTCTGCGGTCACAAGGGGCATTTTTTCCGTTTCCTCAGCTTCCGCCGATACGGTCAGCGGAATTGCCGTAAAAGCAATGGCGGCTGCCAAAATTGAGGCTGCTATTTTTTTCAGTTTCATAATCTTCTCCTTTATTGTAAAAAATTTTTTAGGGTATATCAATTATATATCAATAGTTTCAGTTTGTCAATAACTATAGTTTATTTTTTACTGCTATAGATGATGTTTAATCCGCTCTAAAAGTAATATACTGTTTCTAAAGGAGTGGTTTTATGGATAATATCAACGACAAATTCAACATAGAGGTAGGAAACAGAGTTTTTGACAGCAGAAAGCATTTGGGTTACACAAGGGAAAAGCTTTGCGAGCTGGCGGACATTTCGGTGCAGTTCCTTGCGGATATCGAAAAAGGGCGCAAAACTATGACCGTAAACACACTGCGCAGAGTTTGTGCCGCTTTAAACGTTACCACCGACTATATAGTGAACGGCTTTGAAGAAACGGAAACAGGCGGAAACGGCGAGGAAGCAGAGAGAAACGCAAGGATCTCCACAATGCTGGATTCTCTTTCTCCCTACGGCAAATCCCAGGCGGAAAAGCTGCTGGCACTGTTTGCGGAAACGGTCAATCACGATAAATAATTATTTGCTGCTCATTTTTGGGAGCGGCATTTTTTATAAAATAACGATCGCATGAATCATCTTGATAAACAAATATAAAAAACTTTGACTAAATCACAATATAGTGCTATAATATAAAAGTATAGTTAAAATTTTCCTATCAAGCTGTCAAAATCTGTCAATGCAAAAGGCGGTGACCTTATGAACACAAAAACCCCCATACCCCTTTTTGAATTTCCCAAAGAGCCAAAAGGAAAAGACTTTATTGATGAAAAGCTGGTTTCCGTTGACCGATATTTCGGCGGAAAAATACTTGTTGAGCCTGTTTATTTCAACCAAGGCTATGAGGGCGCGTCAGAAAAATGCTTTATACGGAAAGGCACTGCCGAAAGATTGGAAAAGGCCCTGCTGTCCTTGCCAAGGGGGCTTACCTTTAAAGCATTGGACGGCTGGCGGTCGGTAACCACGCAGCAGTCGCTGTTTGACAGGTATTATAGATCCGTAAAAGAAAGCAATCCGAATATGAACAGCGCGGAGCTGGAAGAGGAAACAAAAAAGTTCGTTTCCAAGCCCTCTCTTGATCCCGAAAACCCCTCGGTTCATAACACAGGGGGCGCGATAGACCTTACTGTTTTTGATTTGGAGGATCAGCGGGAGCTTGATATGGGAACTGCCTTTGACGACTTCACGCCAAAAGCTTATGCACATTTTTTTGAAGAGGAAAAAGCAAGGCGGTATGATAATTGGGAAAAGGTTCGGGAAAACCGCCGTCTGCTCTATCGCTGCATGACCGAGGCGGGCTTTACCAACCTTCCTACCGAATGGTGGCATTACGATTTCGGCGACAATTTCTGGAGCTTTTACACTGGTAAACCCGCGATCTACAACGGACTTATCAACACACCGCCCAATGCATAATATTTATTGCAAAAATCGTTTTAAACGGGAGAAGTAAAAATGAAAAAAAATAAATTAAGTGAAAGAATGAAAAATGTACGGTCGCTGACTATACTTTTCTTTGTGATCACCGCGATAATCTGGGTGGCGCTTTTGCTGGTAAAAATGGTTTTCTTTGAGTTTGACCCTGGCGCATTATTTGACGATATCGTGTCAAACATTTTGGGGATACTGCCCCCTATAATTATTTTCAACTTTGTCTTTGAATACTTCGCCCAGAAATACGAATCGGACGAAATATCCGAAAAGATAGCAGATACCATAATGGGAAAATCGGGCATTATGAGCCGCTTTAAGGACGAGCAGAAGATAGACTTCATCAAAAGCACCATTTCCACAATGGTTGACCCCGAGGCGGCGGAAATGACCAGCGCGGTCATCTATCCCTACATCACCAACAGCTACAACACCCGAACATATTTCAAGTATTCCATAATCCTCCGCGACTACGAAAACAGCGATATTTTCGATAAAAAGCGGTATATGAAGGTTTATGAGGATTTTAAGTTTACCAAAAAATACATCAACAACGAAAACCTGCCCCAGGATTTTCATGTGGGATTTATAACCTCAAATCACGAGCTGGATTCCGCTTTGAGAAATCAGGACTACATTTTTCAGGAAAACCTGTCCATTGACGATAAAGAAATTCAAATGTTCCTTGCTACAGACCCAAGCGAGTGGAAAAAGCTGGTTATTGAGGAAATGCAGCTGACTGTCTATATTGACGATGTAAAGGCGGAAATAACCGATGTGAGCTTTACCCCTGCGGGGATAGATATAGCTTTACATTCCGAGCATATAACCAAGCTGCCGAGAAGATCCGCTAATGTATCGTCGGAAAAAGGCGGCTCAAAAGCCGAGCATACGGTGGAGATCAGCTTCGCCATGGCGCAGTTAAAGGGTCACAGCGAGTTTATGGTCTCCATTAACGAGCCTACCTTCGCCCCGATCATACAGCTTTCCTACCCCGAGACCACCATGAATGTTAAAGCCTTTTCATTCCTTAACGACGGCGACGAGTCCTCGGTGGAAAGAGCCACTCACAATGTGGGCACTTATGAATTCTGCATACAGAACAAGTGGATATATCCCGTGGGCGGAGTTGTGTTTGTAATAGATAACATTGAAAACGAAAAATAGAAGATAAACAGAAAAATAGAAAGGTGAATCAAAATGGCAGAAGAAAGGTTTATTTCAGATATCCGCAATTACTCCCAAAAATATGAGATAGAGGAGCTTTTGGATAAGGCGGAAAAAGCGGAGGGCGCGGAGCGCTTAACGCATTTGTTTGCGGCGGTCTGTATCGCTTCGGAAAAAGGCTTGGGACAGACTCCCTTTGACGAACAGCTGACGGCGGCGAAAGCCCTCACCGAGAGCAAGATCATTGAAATGCCCACAGGCGAGGGCAAGACCCTTTGCGGCGTTTTTGCAGCGGCATGGCACAAATCGGAGGGCAGAAAGACCCACATTCTCACCTTTAACGACTACCTGGCGGAACGCGACAGGCAGTGGATGAAGCCCGTCTATGACCTTTTGGGGATAGACACCGCCTTTATCACCGAAAAAACTTCCTTTGAGGAAAGAAAAAAGGCTTACAGTGCGGACGTGCTTTATATCAGCGCCCGCGAGTGCTGCTTTGACTACCTCCGCGATTTCACAGCCCAGACCTTGGAGCAGGAAAGCGGACAGCGGTTTGACGCCGCCATTGTGGACGAAGCGGATTCCCTGCTCATTGACGAAGCAAGAATACCCCTTGTAGTCGCAGGAGAAACAGAGATCGAATATGATCCCCAGCTTGAAGAAGCTTCGGACTTTGTAAAGACCTTTGACGAAGAGGACTACGAGATCAGCCTTGAAGCGGAAAGCGTTTTCCTTACCGACGAGGGCGCCGCAAAGGCAGAGGAGCATTATCAGATCGACAACATTTACGACGAGGAAAACGCCGTTCTTTTATCCAAGATAAACGACTGCTTAAAAGCGCAGTTCTTTTTGGAGGAGGACAAGGACTACATCGACCGAGACGGCAAAATTCTCCTTATAGACAAATTCACAGGCAGAACGGCAGAAAACCGCCACTACCCCGGAACGCTGCAGACGGCGGTAGAGCTGAAGCACGGAGTAAAGACCACCACCCGCGGCGTTATTATGGGCAGCATCGCCCTGCAATATTTTGTGAGAAAATACAAGCATCTTGCGGCTATGACAGGCACGGCGGAAGCCTCTAAGGAAGAGTTTTTCCAGATATACGATCTGCCCCTTGAAAAAATTCCCCCTCACAAGCCAAGCCAAAGAACAGACCACGACCTTGAAATATACTACGACACCGACTCAAAGTGGGCAGGGGTTGCGGAAGCGGCGGCGCAGGCTCACCAAAAGGGTCAGCCTGTTCTCATAGGTACGGGAAGTATCGCCCAAAGCGAGACTTTGTACGAGCTTTTAAAGGAAAAAGGCATAGAGGCGGCAGTTTTGAACGCCAAAAACGATAAGCAGGAAGCGGAAATAATCAGCAACGCAGGCGCGCCCTCAGCAGTCACCATTTCCACCAATATGGCGGGAAGAGGCGTTGATATAAAGTTAGGCGGCAGCGACGAGCGCAGGAAGGAAGAATCGGTAAACGCAGGGGGTCTTTTGGTGATCTCCACCTATATGCCAGAAAGCAGCCGTATTGTGCGCCAGCTCCTGGGACGTTCGGGCAGACAGGGTGACAAGGGCGAGAGCAGACGTTTTGTGGCTTTGGACGAGCCTATTATGGAGAAGTACAAGCTCACTTCCCTTTTGCCCCACAATCACATTCCCGAACCCACAAACAAGGTTATTGAGGATAAGGTGCTTTTGCGCGAGGTGGAGAGGATCCAGAGGATCTCCGAGGGCGACTGCTTTGACGCAAGAGCAAGGCTTATGAAATTCACAATGATAGGGGAAAAGCACAGAGAGCAGATATTCTCCGCAAGAGCAAGGATATTGGAGAGCGGCAAGTCCGACCTTTGGAGCGGCGCGGAAAATTATTCTGCCGCTTTGGAGAAGTTTGGGGAGGAAAAGCTGTCACAGCTGGAGCAGAAAACCGCAGTGGCAGCCATAAACAAGTTCTGGAGCGATTATCTTGAATACACAGAGGAAGTAAGGCGCGGTATCCATTTGGTGGAGGTAGGCGGCAAAAGCCCCTCGGAGGAATATAATATTACCGTTGAAGAATATTATCAAGGAATGGAAAACGAGCTTAAGGAGCACATGCGGGAAAAGCTTGACGAGCTTGTTTTAGAGGGTGAAGAAAATTACAAGGTAGAGGTTCCCAAAAATATCCATACCTATCTTTTGGAGGACACAGGGGAGGAGCTGAATAAGATGCCCTTGCTGCTGAATATTTTTGAGGAGGAAGAGGAAGCCAAGCCGTTACCAAAGGCGCAGTCGGTTTTAGAGGCTCCCGAAGAAAAGCCTGTTAAGGAAAAAAAGGGATTTTGGTTTTTTAAGAAAAAATAATTTGTACAGCATATCTAAATGCGGGTATCTATTCGCGCAACTGCCCTGATAGCACGAATTTCAAACAACTTTTCTGAGAGAACCAAAATCAGCACAGCTTTCCTGCGAGATCCGTAAAAATCAACACAACACCACTAAAAGCTGTGAAAAATTATCACTTGTTTCCTTAAGAGCAGGTTTCCACTCGCACAACTGCCCTGATAGCACAAGTTATAAAATGCGGGCTACTACTCGCACCACTTTTCTGATAGCACGAATTTCAAAAATCAACTGAGTTCGGATTTTTTGCCCAGCTTTTCAAGCAAAAAAGCCGAACTCAGTTAGATAGACAAGATTTAAATTT
>JAAVIE010000040.1 GCA_014799325.1 Oscillospiraceae bacterium | reverse complement strand
GTAGAAATAATAGAAGCAAATGCTTGTCCTGATCACATTCACATGCTTGTAAGTATACCACCATACTTAAGTATAGCACAATTCATGGGATTTCTCAAGGGTAAAAGTACACTAATGATATTTGACAGACATGCAAATTTAAAGTACAAGTATGGAAGTCGTCACTTTTGGGCTCGAGGATACTTCGTAGACACGGTGGGACGGAATGAAACGGCGATAAAAAATATATTCAAAATCAGCTGAAAGAAGATTACGAAATGGATCAAATGACGTTGAAAGAATATATTGACCCGTTTACGGGTAGCAAGAAGTAAAAGGCAAAAAAGACAGCCGCTTTAGCGGCTGCCCGTGATAGTAATGCTATGTCAAGCCTTCAATGCCCCTTTAGGGGCTGAGCCTGTAATTCGCCCTTTTAGGGCACATGCAAACCACCACTTCAGTGGTGGTTTTGATTTTGGAGGCTTTGCCGCCGAAAACGGCGTCAGCTTGTAGGAAAACCGACCAACGGGAGGTTTTTCTACAAGCTGATGTGCCGCAAAAAGCATTTACTTTTTGCAGCACAAATTACTTTTTATTTATCCTTATTTCCGTTTCCCAAAAGCTCTGTAAGCCTGCTTAAAACGTCTCCGCCTCCGCTGACGTTGATCTCTCCAACGTGCTCGCAAATTCTCTCCAAATACTCCAATTCTTTAAGACGCCTTAAGGTCTCGTTCTCGTCCAGCAGCTTTGCGGTGTTCAGCAGCGACCTTGTGGAAGCCACCTCCTCTCTGCGGGTGATAACGTTTGCCTGCGCCCTTTTCTCGGCAGCCAGGACGGAGTTCATTATAGCGCTTATCTCTCCGGGGAGGATAATATCCTTGATACCCGCGCTGACTATCTCGATATACGCGTTTTTAGTCCTTTCGCGGAGAACGTTTATCACCTCGTCGGAGATCTTGTCGCGGTTTTCCAAGATCTCGTCGGTCTTGTACTTGCTCACATACTCCCTCAACACAAGCTGCGCGGCAGTGTACAGATAGCTTGTGATATTTTCGGCAACGGTTGCGATCTTTTCCGCGTCGGTGACCTTGTACACCATAACGAAGTTGATGCGCAGACCGACTTTATCGGCAGTCAGGATCTCCTGTCCGTTGATGTCAAGCTGTCTTTCTCTCATATCCTCCAGCTCGGCAGTTACATTTGTCTTGCCTGTCCAGAAAAGATACTTGCCGGGATCCAGCATTCTCACCAATTTGTTATCGTAATACAATCTTGCCTTCTGATAATTGCCCACATTGATAACGCGGTAGAGGGAAACGGGCATTCTTGTGAGCTCAAAGGCAGTGACCTGATCGGTTATTTCAGGTTCTTCTCTGTCTATCTTTTTGAACTCGTGCTTTCCCTGTGCTTTCCAGAAAGCGTATCTTCCTCTGCCCAAAATGCTCATAAAATTACCGTCAATGTAGTGCAGGCAATACTCATTGTCTGCCACTTCAAGGGGAACAAGAGCCTCGCGGGCACCCTCAAGCGACATTAAGGCTTCAAAGGTGCAGGCGGGATTTTCTATGTATTGGTTAACAGGGAGCTTTTCAACGCTTGAATTTGCGCCAAAATGATATTTTCCGGGCATAAGCAGCTTTGTGAGCTTTCCGTTTTTGTAAAGAAGTCCTCTTTCTCTTTCGTTAATGATAACTTTCATACTAACTCATTCCTTTCTGTAAACAATTTTTTCTAATTTATAATTACTCTTGGAGGAGAGAATTTGCGGGTCCTTACCCCATACCCTGAAGCGGCAAAATAATTGAGCCGTGTCCTTTCGGTGCGGTACCTTTCTCAAAAGAGATCGGTATGGCAAGGATCGGAAAACGGCGGTATCCTTAAATCGACAGGGCTTTTCGGATACTGCCTTGATGATCGCCAAACCCAAAAGGGAAGGGGATCACCTTGGCGGGGATAAGGACTTTTTGGCTGTACCGTAAGGTACACTGTCATTTCAGAATCCCAAATTCTGCGCCCTTGCGGGCAAATGGTGGAAAAACGGTTGTGAGTCGAGTTCCCGAAATACCAAAACCACTTGGCTCTGCAAAAACAGAGGTAGGAGTCGAACCTACGATAACACAGTGTCATACTGTGAGAGGATAAACGATACAGAGGCAAAAACGTTCCGAAAACGCACGCCAATGCAGTCCGCCGCCCCTCGTCTTTATAATGGCTTAAGGAAAACGGCTGTCCTCGATTTGAAAGTATATCACATTGTCGATAATTATTCAACACTATATCCGAGAAAAAAGTCGAAAATAAAAGGGGCTGCAAAAAAGACAGCCCAAATTTATGTCAAGTTTCTCGGGAGAGCTGTAAAAAACAGCACTCCTAAAAGCGGGTTCCCACTCTCACAACTGCCATGATAGCACAAGTTAAAAATGCGGGTCACCACTCTCACAGGTATCTTGATAGCACGAATTTCAAAGAATCATTTGAGACTGCATTTTTCTGCTTGAAAAGCTGGGCAGAAAAATACAGTCTCTCTGAGTTCGGATTTTTTGCCCAGCTTTTCAAGCAAAAATCCGAGCTCAGTTAGATAAGAAACTTTTTAAATTTACCCATTTTTTTGTACTAATCCCACAGTTTTTAAGGGGATTAGTACATGTAAACTTTAAAAAGTTTCTGGTTTTGAAATTCGTTTTAAATCAGTAAATTATCCCCAACTTTCCTGGGATAACAAAATCAGCACAATTTTCCTGAAAGAACCATAGATCAGCACCAAGTTTCTTGAGAGTATAAAAAAGGAGCTGTTTTTTACAGCCCCCACATATATAAAATAATCACTGATAAATAACCACATTCTTACCGCTGCTCTTACCCACATAAAGCCTGTTGTCAGCGATCTGAACCAACTCGTCGATCCTTGTAAGTCTTTTGGACTGCTTTGCGGCATCTTTTTTCTCGGTGCAGTAAACAAGTCCAAGTGTCAGGGTGACGGAAAGCTCTTCTTCCTCCTCAATATGAATCTCGGAAACCTTCTGTCTGATTTGATCCGCGCGCTTAATGCACTCTTCCTTGCTTCCGTGCATCAGCACAAGGAATTCCTCACCGCCCCAGCGGCAGGCTATCTCGTTTTCAGCCACCGCATTTTTTATAACGGAAGCCACACCCTTAAGCACCAGGTCGCCGCAGGAATGACCAAAGGTGTCGTTAATGGACTTAAAGTTGTCCACATCTCCCATCATTACGCAGTAGCAAAGATTGTCGTCCTGCTCTGCATTTTCGTTTTCGATGCCAACCACTTCGTTGGCGCGGAAATTTTTCTTGAACTGTTCAAACAGCTCTTTTAAACTGTGTCTGTTGTACAGATCGGTAAGAGCGTCATGGTTGGCAGTATAATTGAGCTTGTGGTTGATATCCTCCAGCTGTCCCATAAGATGATGCATTTCCGCAATAAACATAAGAGTGAAAAAGAAAATAATGGTGAAATTGAGAAATACATTGATGCCCCTCATGACCTCCAACTCATCGCGCGAAACGGTCCTGTCAAAGAAAATAGTGATAAGGGGCTGTTTTACGGTGAGAAAAGCAAAGCAGAAAATAAGCGTTGCAAAGCTTGTTATGGTAAGAGGAGTCATAACCTTTACAAAAGTATATTTGTCAAAGGAAAGATAAACTACATAGGACGAAACCACCAGCGCGATTATGCCGTAAAGGAAGAAACACGTTCCGAAATCCAGCCACAAAGTAGCCAATACGGCATGAGCGGTGATCTCTATGTAGGTAGACAGGATCCATGCCATACTGTATGGTTCAAACTTCTTTTTTACGGTGGCAATTCCCGCCGAAAAATAGAACAGCACACTGAAGATATTTACCGCTGCCAAGAAATAGATCTTGTATATCATAAAAACAACTAAGAAAGTTATATGAATAGCGCAGCTCAGAAAAAATATCAGCTGAAATTTAAAAGAGCCTTTAATATTTATGTCAAGTATATTCATAACAACCTCACGATTTTACGTTATGTAACCTGTATGTAACTTGTAACTTTTTAAGTTTAACATAAATTTGCTGTATAGTCAAGGTTTTTTGAAACTGACACTTTCTAAAATTTTTGTCGATAAAAGAAACTTTATTATATACATTAAACAATTCTGAAACTGTGTAACCTCGAAATCCTTATAGACATTTTAAATCAAATGTGTTACAATATAGAAAACCAAAAGAGAGGGAAGAATATGCTGTTTAAAAGAAAACCCAAGGAAGAAGAAAAGGGTCTTGCCAAAGAAGCAAAGACCCTGCCATACACCAAAAAAGTGCAGTTCTGCTATATGAAGCCCAAGGAGCTTGAACAAATGCTGACCGAGAATATAGAATCGGTGCTGACCATTGAACCCGTCAACTACTACGCGGAAAAGAACCGCTTTTTCCAGTGCATTTTTTTCTTTACCGAGGACTATTCCGACATAATAATGAGATTTGAGCTTTTTGAAAACGATCGGAAAACCTTCGGCGGAGAGTACCGCAGAATTTCCAAAGAGCTGTATTCAAGAATACTGTTGAAATTCGGGCAAAGGATAAAATTTGAATAAAGCCTTACAGGGAAAAATCACTTTATTGATCTATAGCTCCAAAACCGAAAAAATATCATTCAGGGATCTGAATGTATAGTCCTGTCCGAAATCCTTTGTTTCCCCGTCCCTGCTGATAAGGGCAGAAACAATACCCAACTTTTTTGCGCCAACAATATCCTTTTCCTCATCTCCCACATATATCATCTCATTGGGGCTGACCTTAAAATGCTCCAACAGCTTTAAAAATCCCGCAGAGTTAGGTTTTCTGTAACCCACATCCACTGATGTAAGAGCAATATCTATCAAATGGGAGAGCATGGAGATATCCTTCAAAGAAAATTCATTATCCATACCGTAAGCGACATCAGTCAAAACTCCTGTTTTGATATCATGCCGCTTTAATTTTTCCATTACTTCAAGGGCTTCGGGGAATGGCTCTGCACCCGCTTTAAAAAAGGAATAAAAGCCTTTTTTTAAGGTATAAGGATCTGCTTGCAGACCCCAGCTCTTTAATAATTCATTAAAGATACAGTCAGAGGAGGTTTCCCATTCCCGATAGTTTACTCTTGTGTTGTATTTCAGAAGAATTTCCTCTGCCGAGCTCACCATATCCTCGGACAAAACAATATCTGCGGCAGCGGCGGCATTCTCCAGACCCGCTTTGTAAAGACTTCTCCAATTCAGCGGATTGTTGTACTTGATAAGAGTATGTCCCACATCAAAGCCTACCGCTTTTATCTTTTTTGAAAGCATATAATTCACCTTATACAGTTAATATAAATCGTATACATTCCCCGTTTTCTCAAACTTTTCCCACTCCCAAGCCTTGCCTGTGACGGAATATTCCACAATATGACTTTCAAGCTGGAAATTTCTGTACCACATATAGATACGCTGACGGCTGTCGGGAATATGTGACAAAGCCTCCTCGGCAGTCTGTTCCTTTAGCAAACTATCATAGATATCCATAAGATCCCCATAGGAAACAGGCTTCTGTGATTCGGCAAAGTCATGATGCTCATTTATGCCCTTTATCATAAACATAGGGTTTGCTCTCACAAGCATATCCTCGGCGCTGATAAGAGCCGTATTTCCGTGATCCGCCATGATCACGATCACTGTG
>JAAVIE010000039.1 GCA_014799325.1 Oscillospiraceae bacterium | reverse complement strand
TGCCGCTGACTTCGTTGAATTTTCTTGACGGGCGACAGCCCGCCTGCGAAAATTCGCCTTGTCATCGACAAAATTATGCTCGAAAATCCGCACACCACTCCTATTGGAACAAGTTCTTAGAATAGAAAAAATATCAATAACAGAAAGGAAAATTGACAAATGATCAAAAAAATATTGTCTATGGTTTTGGTGATGGCTATGGCTGTAACAATAACTTCATGCGCAGACTCCAAAAACGGTTCAAAAGTTCAGACAGCGGCAGAGGTAGCCAAGAATATGGGGATCGGGTTAAATCTCGGAAACACCATGGAAGCGTATTCAGCGACAAACTGCGAAAAGATAACCTACGAATGGATCCCTATCGTAGGCTCCAATACCCCCAAGGATTATGAAAAATGCTGGGGCGCGGTAGAGACCACCCAGGAAGCCATTGACGGAATGAAAGCCGAGGGCTTCAACACCGTGAGAATACCCGTTTTCTGGGGCAATATGATGGAGAATGACGGCACCTATACCATAAATCCCGACTACATAGCAAGAGTAAAGGAAATTGTGGACTACTGTCAGAATGCGGATATGTACACGGTAATAAATATTCACCACTTTGACGAGTTTATTATCCGCAGAAATTCCACAGAGAAGTGCAAGGAAATTTTCACAAATTTATGGACGCAGATAGCGGAATACTTCAAGGATTACCCCTACACCCTTGTATTTGAGGGCTTCAACGAGTATTTAGGCGGCGATCAGTTTGACGAAAGCGGAGAGTTGAAAGCCCTTTCAAAATCCGACGCCTACACATTGACAAATACCCTCAACCAAGCATTTGTGGACGCAGTAAGAGCCACAGGCGGCAAAAATGCCGAGCGTGTTCTCATAGTTTCGGGCTATTGGACAAACATAGACAACACCACCTCACCCGAATTTGTTATGCCCACAGACACAGTAAGCGACAGGCTTATGGTATCGGTGCATTATGTTGACAACGCCATGTATTGGATGAATCAGATAGGCGGTCAAGCGTGGCTCGACTATACAGACAGCCAGATAGCGCTGCTCAATAAGGCATTTACCGAAAAGAATATCCCTGTATTTTTAGGAGAAACCTCGGCGAGATACCCCGCTTCCAACTTTGCTTCAGATGCAATTCACAAGGATTCTTCGGAATGTTTGAAGATAGTTTTGGATAAGCTCACAGACAACGGATTTGTTCCTGTTATTTGGGACGTCAGTGACGGCTTTTATTCACGGACAGAGGGGAAGATAAAGGTTGAGTTCGATAGAGCTGTTGTTAAGGAAATATCGGAAAAGCTTAGCAAGAAGTAACATAGTAAAAACGGTATTATAAAAGGGACTGCGCAAACAGTCCCTTTTATTTTTACATATTTATCTCCACAGAAACACATTTATTACCGCAAAGCCTGTCACTGATCTCATCAGGCTGGTGAGTACCCGCAAACAGAGTAAATCTATCACCAAAACGTTTTCTCACACCATTTTCATCAACCGCCGTAAAGGCATTTTCCGAAACGGGAATTTCAACCTCAACAGTTTTTCCCGCATCAAGCTTGACTCTCTTAAATCCGCAAAGGCTCACATTAGGCACGGAGTTTTCGCTGTAGTCCTTGATGTAAAGCTGAATGACTTCTTCGGTGTCAATACCGCCCTTGTTTTCGATAGTAACCACAGCTTTTCCCTCATCATATCTTAGATCGGTGCAAACGGTTTTCGCATAGGTAAGCCCGTAGCCAAAGGGAAAAAGAACGTTATTTTCCGCATATCTGTAAGTGCGGTTTTTCATAGAGTAATCTGTAAAATCGGGCAAAAGCTCTGTTTTCTCGTAAAAGGTAACAGGCAGCTTTGCAGAGGGTGAAACATCGCCGAAAAGTATCTTTGCAAGAGCTGTTCCACCTTCAGAGCCGGGATACCATACATGAAGAAGTGCATCGGGCTCGCACTCAACGTTGATAGAGCTTCCCGCGGCGCAGACTATCACAACGGGCTTTCCGATCTTCATTATTTTTTCTATAAGGATCCTCTGGCTTTCGGGCAGGCGCAGATCGTTTTTATCTCCCGAAGAAAATTCGTTGCCTGTGTCGCCCTCCTCGCCCTCGATAGAAGCGTCAAGCCCTACGCAGAGTATCACTATATCCGAAGCCTCCGCAGCAGCTTCCGCTTCGGCGTATCTGTCGCCTGCCACTGCAAGCCCGGTAGTCCTGTCCTTGTAGAGGTGGCAGCCCTCGGCATAGATGACCCTGCCTTCAAATCTGTTCTGTATGCCCTCCAGGAAGGTCACATACTTATCGGCAGTACCGCAGTAGTTGCCCTCAAGGGCGGCACGGCTCATAGCGTTTGGACCTATCACCGCAACAGTGCCAAGCTCCTTTTCCTTTAATGGGAGAATGCCATTATTCCGCAGCAGCACCATAGACCTTTCCGCGCACTCCAGCGAGACTGCCTTGTGTTCCTTACATGCCACCACAGAATAGGGAATATCATCAAACTCACTTTTTTTATCAAACATACCCAGCCTTATTCTTGTCCTCATAAGGTGAACGCAGGCTTTTCTTATATCTTCTTTGGTGAGAAGTCCGTGTTCCAGCGCCGCCATAACATTAACATAGGTACAGCCGCAGTTTACATCACAGCCCGATTTCAGCGCCAGCGCCGCCGATTCCATAGGCTCTTTGGTGACATGGTGGTTTTTGTGGAAATCGCAGATCGCCCAGCAATCCGATACAAAGTAGCCGTCAAATCCCCACTCTTTAAGCTTGCTCATAAGGTAGGGAGAAGCGCAGGAAGGCTCGCCGTTGACGCGGTTGTAGGCACCCATAACGCCCTCAACATGAGCCTTTGTCACAAGCTCCTTGAAAGCGGGCAGATAAGTCTCCTCCAAGTCTTTTTCCGAGGCTTCGGCGTTGAACTGATGACGGAGAGCTTCGGGGCCGCTGTGTACCGCTAAATGCTTTGCGCAGGCGGCAGTTTTCAGCACCTTTCCCTCACCTTGAAGACCCCTTACATAGGCTTTTCCGTTTTCCGCAGTCAAAAAAGGATCCTCGCCATAGGTTTCGTGACCTCTTCCCCAGCGGGGGTCGCGGAAAATGTTGATGTTGGGAGCCCATAATGTAAGACCCTTGTAAATATCCCTGTCGCCGTGCTTGGTGTAGGCGTTGTATTTTGCGCGTGCTTCCTCCGCCGTCACTTCGCCTGCCTTTTGCACAAGCTCGGGAGAGAACATGGCGGCAAGTCCTATTGCCTGCGGAAACATGGTGGCAGTTCCCGAACGGGCAAGACCGTGCAAAGCCTCGTTCCACCAGTTATATGCGGGAATGCCCAGCCTTTCTACGGCTGGGGCGTCATAGCGGAGCTGTGCGGCTTGCTCCTCGGTAGTCATAGCGTCGGTAAGAGCTTCGGCGCGCTCTTGTACGCTAAGTGATTCGTCAAGATATTTTTCCATAAAGCCGTCCTTTCAATTTCTCTGTGTGTTTATTATACAAAATCAAAAAAGCTTTTGCAATATTTTTTGCTGTAAATCAAAACACGCTTATATAAAATTCTGTTCCGACTTTTTATATATTTGTAACAATTTGAGCGATA
The DNA here is from genome assembly GCA_014799325.1 of Oscillospiraceae bacterium. Taxonomy (GTDB): domain Bacteria; phylum Bacillota; class Clostridia; order Oscillospirales; family Ruminococcaceae; genus Ruminiclostridium_E. Next base: position 5,569 of record JAAVIE010000039.1, on the reverse strand, counting down.
AAGAGAGTTAGGAGCAAAAATGTTACATGAACAGCAAAAAAATGATACAATAACGGCTTGTAATTTTATAAAATGATATGGTATAATTATATTACCAAAAAGAAAGGACAATTATTATGGGATTCAAAAAGGATTTTGTCTGGGGCGCGGCTTCCGCCTCCTATCAGGTAGAGGGCGCAGCCTTTGAGGACGGAAAAGGCTTAAATATATGGGATACCTTTTCCCACACAAAAGGGAAGATATATGACAACCACAACGGCGATTCAGCATGCGATCAGTACCACCGCCTTGAAGAGGATCTTGATATAATGACAGAGCTGGGACTTCAAAGCTACCGCTTTTCGGTAAGCTGGTCAAGGATCCTTCCCAACGGTATCGGTGAGGTGAACCAAAAGGGTATCGACTTCTACAACAGGCTCATTGACGGACTTATCAAGCGCAATATTAAGCCCTGCATGACCCTCTATCACTGGGACTTGCCCTACGCGCTGCATTTAAAGGGCGGCTGGCTCAACGATTGCTCCCCCAAGTGGTTCGGCGAATATGCGGCTGTTATCAAAAAGTATTTCGGCGACAGGGTACACGACTTTATCACCTTTAACGAGCCGCAGGTTTTTGTGGGCTGCGGCTATTTCGAGGGTGTTCATGCTCCAGGCTATCAGCTGGCAAAGGCGGAACTGCTGCGTATAGGTCACAATGTGCTTAAGGCTCACGGCACCGCCGTTAAGGAGCTTAGAAAGGGCGAGGAGTGCAGAATAGGCATAACAGGCGCTTCCTGTCCCGCTATACCTGTTTCCGAAAGCGCCGAGGACATAAAGGCGGCTGAAAAATGCTACTACGAAAGCGATCATGACGCCTTTGCATTTTCCGACGCCTTTTGGTTCGATCCTGTATTCTTGGGAAAATACCCCGACTGGGTATACCGCTTTGACGAGATAAATAAGCCTGTCATAACAGACGAGGACATGGAGCTTATCAGCCAATCCCTTGATTTTTTGGGACTGAATATTTATAACGGAAAATATGTAAGCGCAAAGAACGGCGTTTCGGGCAATCCACAAGGCTTTCCCCGCACTGCCATAGGCTGGCCCATAACCTCAGAAGCCTTGTATTGGGGTCCAAAGTTCATGTTCGAACGCTACGGAAAGCCCATTATAATAACCGAAAACGGCATGTCCTGTCACGACGCAGCCTCCCTTGACGGAAAGGTACACGATCCCAACCGCATTGACTACTTTGCCCGCTATCTCCGTGAGTACAAGCGCGCCGCCGATGACGGAGTTCCGCTGAACGGCTACTATGTATGGTCATTGACCGACAACTTCGAGTGGGGTCACGGCTACAATCAGCGTTTTGGTATAACATTTGTTGATTACAATACCCAAAAGAGAATAATCAAGGATTCCGGAATGTTTATAAAGTCGGTTATTGAAAGCAACGGAGAAGATCTTTAAAAGAAATCTGATAAGCTAAATTGAAACAATAAAAAATCGGAAAGACGGTGTAAAAATGCTCAAAAACCGAAAAATTATCGCCCTATGCATAGCGGGAATAGGCGAAACGACAAGCTATGATTTCATAGTCACCCTTAACAACAAAATCACAAAATTAGGATATACTCTCTTTGTGTACGCTACTACTACCGAATTGGGGGATTATCTTTCCTCGGTGGACGGTCAGGCGGCGGTTTTTGAGCTTATGGACTTCAGCATAATAGACGCCCTTATAGTATTCGGCGACAAGATAAAGGACACTTCCGTTGTTGATTCCATAATAGACCGCGCTCGGGCTCATAATACCCCTACGGCGGTTATCGGCGGAGCACATCAGGACTGCACCCGACTGATCTTCGACCACACCTGTGGCTTTGAGATGCTTACCCGTCATATCGTAGAGGAACACAAGGTATCCAAAATACATTTTTTGGCAGGGGATAAGGGAAATTCCTATTCCGAACAGCGTATAAGCGCGCTGAAAAAGGTTTTAGCGGAAAACAAGATCCCCTTTGACGAAAGTATGATAAGCTACTGCTCATTCTGCTACGAGCCTGCGGAAAATGCAATAAACAGCCTTATTGACAGCAACAATATCCCCGATGCGGTAATATGCGCCAACGACATAATGGCAATGGCTGCGGTAGGCGCATTTGCAAAGCGCGGGATAAAAGTCCCCGATGATGTAATGGTAACAGGCTATGACGGTATCAGCGAGATAGAATTTACCGTCCCCCGCATCACCTCGGTGAACTGCAGCTACCGCGCTATGGCAGAAAAGCTGGCAGAGCTTCTTCCCGACATAATAGACGGAAAGCTGAAAAACCAAGCTTTTGCGGTAAAGCCCGAGCTTATCCTGTCGGAATCCTGCGGCTGCTCCACCCGTGATTCCATAAACTCTGCTGAATATATGAACCTGCTGAACGACCGCTTATACAGATATTCAACGGAAGCCACCGAGCTTGCGGAGCTGTCTGTAAAAATACAGATCAGTGACAACTTTGAACAAATATCCGCCCTTTTGGACGGCAAGCTCTTTTACGACATGAGCTGTATACTGAACAAGGACTGCACCGACGAAACAGTCAGCCCTCTTGATTACGACAAGACAAAGGGCTTTATTGACGAGGAATCCCTGCTGATCTATCAGAATACCGATGTGGTGCCTTTTATCCCTCAGCTCTTCACTTCAAAGGAAGTGATCCCCGATCTTGAATATTTTATGGAGAAAGACCGCTTTTTCATTTTCACCTCTCTCCATTATCTTGACACCCCTATCGGGTATCTGTGCTTTTATTTCAGAGAGCAGGTCTACGAAAGCTTCCTGCGTATTCCCCAGGTCATAAACACGTTGAACAACGGCATTGGCGGCTACAGAAACAGCAAGCATAAAAACTATCTTATGAACAAGATAGACGAGATGTACCGCACCGACACATTAACAGGGCTGCTTAACAGACGCGGTTTTTCCCTGGAGTATCAAAGGCTGCTTGACAGCGATCCCGATACTTCGCTGACGGTGGTTCTTGCAGATTTAGACAAGCTGAAATATATCAATGACAATTTCGGACATGAGGACGGCGATATTGCCATAAAAGCCACGGCTGACGCCTTAAGAGCGGCTTGCCCCGCCGACGCGCTGTGCGTCCGTTTCGGCGGTGATGAGATGATAGCGGTCTGCAAGGGAAGTGTGGATATTGAGGAACTCAAGAAAAAATTCCGCAGCTTTTTTACCGAGTTTAACGCCAATTCCGACAAGTCCTATACTATTTCCGCAAGTATAGGCGCTTACTGTTACGAACACGCAAGGGGGCTTGGCTTGAATGAGCTTATCGAGTGTCCTGACAGGCTTATGTATTTAGAGAAGCATAAGGGGAAGAGCTGATAAAATAAAATGCTTTACGGGGGCTGTTTTGGCAGCCCTTTTTCTTTTGGAGAATAACAAAAGGAACTGCTTTTCAGCAGTTCCCTTATAATTATTCAAAACTCACATCTCAACAACAACATCATTAGTGTCCTTAAGAATATCAGCCTTAATAAGAATACCCTCAAGTTTTTCTCCGTTTACTGTAACGGATTTAACGCCGTGCTGGCTTCCGTTGGGGTTCTTTACGGTAACATTCAGCTTTTTACCTCTGAATGTCTTTTCAAAGGTGTATTCCTTCCAAGCGGAGGGAATAGAGGGATCGATCACGAGACCCTCTGTGTTAGGCTTAAGACCAAGAATACCCTCGGTAGTGCCTACCATAACGGTGGAAGCGGTACCTGTGAGCCAATGCACATGGGCTCTTCCTGCAAAGGGGCTGTCCTTGCCCTCTACAAACTGACCGTATACATAAGGCTCCAAAATTCTTGTTTCGATATTGTCGTTGTAAGTCGCGGGAGCAGCTTCGGTCCAATATTTGTAAGCCATGTCGCCTCTGCCCAGCTTGGATTCTGCAAGGATCAGCCAGCCTTGGGGCTGCGAGAAGATACCTGCATTTTCCTTGGTGCATTTGTTGAAGCACTGCATAAGCGCGCCGTCAAAGCCATGCTCAACATAGGGAGGATACATGACCATTGCGCCGTAGGGAGTGTTAAGCTCTCTCTCAACGCTGTCCATAGCCTTAACGCCCTGCTCGGGAGTGGAGAATTCGGAGATGATAGACCAGGACTGAGGATTGAGCCACATAGAAGCCTCGGGATCGGTGCGCTGACCGATAACGGTGCCGTCCTCCTTGTAGCCTCTGATCCAGCGGTCCTCGTTCCAGCAGCCTTCAAGGATCTTGGTGAGGTTTTCGGAAATTTCGTCAAGGTACTTGATATAGTCGGCATCCTTTTTCAGCTCCGCATAGCCTTTCAAGATCTTTATTGCGTAGTAAAGCTGGAATGCAACGAAGGTGGATTCGCCCTTCTTGCCAAGTCTGAGACAGTCGTTCCAGTCTGCGTGAAGTCCGGCAGGCATTCCGTGACCGCCCAGGTTGTCCATAGAGAACTTGATAGCTCTCTTCAAATGGTCGTAAACGGTACCCTTTTCGCCGCTGTTAGCGTAAAAAATTTCCTCGTCAAGGAAAGCAATATTGCCGCTTTCGGAAATATATTTGTAAACGGTGGGGAAGAGCCACAAGGCGTCGTCTGCACGGTAAGAGGGGTGACCTGTTTCCTTTACATACTCGGGATCGTCGGGAGTGTTCTCCTGTCCTGCCTTGTGAGTATATTTTACAAGGGGCAGACCTGCGCCGTTGGTTACCTGAGCGGACAGCATAAACTTGATCTGCTCATAAGCCATTTCGGGAGCAAGGTGGATAATGCCCTGAATATCCTGTACAGTGTCGCGGTAGCCGAAGCCGTTACGCAGTCCGCAGTACTGGAAAGAAGCCGCTCTCGACCAGATAAAGGTGATAAAGCAGTTGTAAGCGTTCCAAACGTTTACCATATTGTTGAAGTTGTCGTCGGGAGTGTGTACCTGCAGATTGCCTAACTTGCTGTGCCAGTAGTCCTTAAGCTCATTCAGTTCTTTTTCAACAACGCCCTTTTCCTCATACTTTGCGATAATTTCCTTGGCAATATTCTCGGGGCGCTGTCCCATGAGATAGGTTATTTCCTTGGTCTCTCCGGGCTGTAAGGTGATGTCGCTCTGGAGCGCGCCGCAGGAGTTGGTGTTGTAGTTGAGGTTGCCCTTCAAGCCTTCTTCAATGCCCTTGGGGTTTGCATAGCTTCTGTAGGATCCCACAAAAGCGTCTCTGTCGCCGCAGTATGCGCTTACTTCAGCACCTGCAACTCCCAAAAATCTTTCGTTATCGGGATTTTTGAAAACCTCGTTTTGCTTCTGCTGAATGAAGTTGCCCTTGAAATAGGTGCGTGTGATAAACAAAGTGTACTGGAGGTTTACCTGATCCTGTTCATAGTTGTTGTCGTTGACAAACTCGCAGTAGCCTGTTACGGACAGCTTGCGGGGCTTGGTGTCGTTGTTGGTGATCTTTGCTGCCCATACTTCGTAGGTAGCGTCCTTGGGAACGTAGTAGGTCACCTCGGACTTGATGTTCTTGTACTCGGAGGTGAGAACGGTGTAAGCGGTTCCGTGGCGGAACTCGCTC
>JAAVIE010000038.1 GCA_014799325.1 Oscillospiraceae bacterium | reverse complement strand
TTTATTTTTGGAGAAGTCGGCGTATACGTTTCTTGCCGTCCGCCATATAAAGGGGTAGGGGCTTTCGATCTCGCCCTCAGTCTGCGCCGACTTTACCAAGGCAAAGACTATATCGGAGCAGAGCTCTTCCGCCTCTAAGCTGTCCTTGGTGCGTACATAGCAAAAGCCGAATAGCTTATCCAAGAGGTCGTTGTCGATTATTTTCAGCAAATCTTTTTTGTTCATGGTTTTCTCCCAGTGTTGATCAACGCTTTCAACTATATAGTCGGTTGAATTTTTGAAATGTTAGAAGATTTGAAAAATTTTTTTAAAAATTAAGACGGGGTTAATTATACTCCGTCTTATTCTATATAGGGAAATTGTATAGATAATATGTTTTTATGGATGATACTTTACATTACTGCCATACAAACCACCAAATATATGTACTTTTGTATACCCCTGTTTATTCCAGCCGTAATGACAAACAAATGTGTAGAAATTTTTATGTTCATAAGTGTTATATCCATAAACTACTACCGCATGTCCACCTCTTGCATAAGGCAACGATCCAAAAAGAATACATGGACGCTTGTTATTTTTTATTTCATTCACAATTCCTAAACAGCCAACAGTCCAAGAAGCATTTTGCGAAAGAGAATTGTTTTTACAGAATGTATTCATTGTTTTAGCAATTTCATATCCCCAAGTTCCGTCAGAATACCCAAGGCTTTTTCCAATTTCATACAATTTAATTGTCAATTTAGCATCTTTTCTACTGTTTTCACTCGTATAATCATCCTTAAATGAAATCTTATTACGATATTCCCAATACTGTAAAACTAAGTTAGCAGCAATATATCCACAAATTCCATTGCTACCTTTTGGACAGTAATATCCAAAATTTGTAACACGATATTTGCTGAAAAAATCTGAAGAAGTAACCCAATAGTCTGTTTTTTTAGTACACAGTGTTGGAATTATTTGATTAGATATTATTTCGTCTGATAAAACATTTATATCATTGTCAGCCAAAATATCTGTTTGGAAAGTATCCAGTCCAAGTGTATCATCTGCAAGGAAAGAAGCAATCTTTTCGTTTGCACATTCCATTATGGCAGCATCCATATCATCACAATATTGAAGTATTTCATTATATTCGGCGGTATTTTGAGTAAAATTGATTACAGTATCATCAATCGTACTCACAATTTTACAGTTTTTTATTGTATAATAATATGTAGGTCCTCCATATATCAATGCATTTGATACATTTAAATAAGGTGATTGAGCCTCGGTTGAATATTCTATATATTGACCTGATTTATTATGAAGAATAAAATATCCTGTAGGCTTACATTCAACAAGCGTGTATTTGTTTTTGGAAAAATCATATAAAACACGAGCTGAAGAAACTTTAATATTTGCTCCCTCGGCTTTAATCGTTGCCTTAGTAAGTAATGCCACCTTTTTCAACAATTCTGCATCAGTACCTAATGCATAATTACTTTCATTATCTATGTTTTCATAAGCCGTAAATGAATTTTGGAACACAAATAATGTTATAACAATAGTAAGAATAATGCATATAAATCTTTTTTTCATTTTTTATAAATCCTTTCATTTTCATAAATATATCATTATACAGAAAATTATTTCTGTACAACAAACTAAGATAACATTTGTTTTATAGTATCAAGAAGCAGTTGAAGGTTATTGCTGAACATATAATATTCATCACCGCCATTACAGGTAAAATGTGCATTGTAATAATCTACAATGATATTTCCGTTCTTGTCTGTCGCCGCATTTCCTTCTTCATCTATACATTCTACAGCGATATATTCAACAGAATATCCGTTTATTTGTTCAACAGACAATTCATACCTTCCATATTTAAAATCTGCAACAAACCCATATTCAACTCCCGATACTTTCTTATAATCAAGCAATATAGTTAATTTTACCCAAGGAAAATCCTTATCGTTCTCATAATACTTATCCCGAATATCCAGCCCTGCCAAATTATCGGTATAGTCTATACAAGCAAATAATGAATCCCAATTACTTCTGTTATTGGATTTTCCTTTTGGAATACTTATAGAATAATACTCATCGAGATCAGTTGAATATCCGTCTATTATTAACTTGTCAATAAGCAAATCATCAAGGGGATCATTAAAATTTATTACAGCTTCCTCATAACTGTTTGCTTCAATATCCCAAAAAGGATAAGCACAGTTGTTGGAGGTGATAAACTTATATATGGGAATAGTCGTAAAGAAAACCGCAACGCAAGCTGCAGCAGTTATTATCCATACCTTGCTTTTGGGTTTCCTTTGATATAAATCCGTTTCTATAATATGCCTGTCGTTTATATTTCCGATAGCATCTGCCAAAGTGTATTTTGTCATATCTGTACCCCCTTTGATTTCAGATATTCTTTCAATTTATTTCTTGTTCGTGATAGTCTGACACGGATATTGCCCTCGCTTAATCCTGTTTTGTCGGCAATACTGCCAAAATCGCTGAAAAACCAGTATCTTTGTACAAAAATTATGCGGTTGGTTTGATCAAGCTTGTCAAGAAATTCATCAATATAGCCCGCAAGCTGACTGCTGTCAAATTGTTCCTCCGTGCTGCCTGATGATGAAATACATTCCTCTAATTCATCAAGGCAGACATCAAAAACGCTGTTTCTTTTTTGTGCGGTGTTGTATTTGTACCTTGCTATGGAAATATTTCTGACTATTCTGCAAACAAAGGCTATCAATGGATTCGGGTGTTCGGGAGGGATCTTGTTCCATACACCTAAATATGTATCGTTTACACATTCCTCCACATCTTCATAACAGTGCAAAATGCCATTTGATACAGATCTGCATAGTTTTCCGTATTTTTGATCCAGCTCCGGAATTGCCTGTTCTGATCTTACGTTGAATAGCTGAATAATTTCTTCATCTTCCATAAATCCCCCTCCTTTCGCCCTCTCATACATTAACTATAAAAATGGAAGATTTTGTTACACATTTACAGTAATTTTTTGGAGATAAATCAATTTTTCCCAAGTATACCAATAAAGACGGAGCTACTACACTCCGTCTTTATTCATAGATATTTTTAGTCAATAGGCTTCATTGTCGGGAACAACAAAACATCTCTGATAGAATCACTATCCGTAAGCAACATAACAAATCTATCAAGTCCCATACCCAAGCCGCCTGTTGGTGGCAGACCGTATTCAAGGGCAGTAACAAAGTCCTCATCAACTCTTGCGTTGGTAGGTCCTGCCTTTTTACGCTGCTCCACCTGCTTTACAAAGCGCTCCTTCTGATCGATAGGGTCATTGAGCTCGGAGAAAGCGTTTCCGAATTCACAGCAGGAAATGAAGTACTCAAATCTTTCCGTAAATGCGGGCTCGTCGGGCTTTCTCTTGGCAAGAGGAGAAATTTCAACGGGATAATCGTAAATGATAGTAGGCTGGATCAGCTTATCCTCTACATATTCATCAAAGAATGCTGCTAAAATGTCGCCCTTTGTGGCATCTGCGGCAACCTCAACATTCTTTGCCTTTGCTGCGGCTCTTGCGTCCTCGTCGCTGTTCCAGCTGTAATAATCCACATCTGCGTACTTCTTGACTGCCTCGGTCATCTTCATTCTTGTCCAGGGCTTGCCGATCTCTATGTCGTTTCCTCTGTAATGGACTGTATCGGAACCGCAAATCTTTATTGCAATAGAACGGTACATATTTTCGATCAGATCCATCATTCCGTAATAGTCGGTGTATGCCTGATACATTTCAATTGAAGTAAATTCGGGGTTATGAGTAGCGTCCATTCCCTCGTTTCTGAATATGCGTCCTACCTCGTAAACCTTGTCAAATCCGCCTACGATAAGCCTTTTCAGATACAGCTCAGTTTCTATTCTCAGATACATATCTATATCAAGAGCGTTGTGGTGAGTAACGAAAGGACGGGCGGAAGCGCCGATCTCAAGAGTGTGCAGAACGGGAGTATCGACCTCCACATAGCCTAAATCATCAAGATAATTGCGTATCTCGCGGAGTATCTTTGAACGTGTTACAAACACGTCCTTTACCTCGGGGTTGGCGATAAGGTCAAGATAACGCTTTCTGTAACGCTCCTCCTTGTCCTTTAAGCCGTGCCACTTTTCGGGAAGGGGCAGGAGAGACTTTGACAAAAGGGTGATCTCTTTTGCGTGAACGGAGATCTCGCCCTTTCTTGTCTTGAAAACAAAGCCTGTGATACCCACAATGTCGCCGAGATCCCACTTTTTGAATTCCTTAAAGCTTTCCTCGCCCACGTCGTCAATTCTGACATACGCCTGCATACGGTCGGAGGAGTCGCGGATATCGATAAAGTTAGCCTTTCCCATATCGCGCCAGCTGGTAATTCTTCCCGCTATGGAAACGGTCTGGTTCTCGTACTTTTCAAATTCCGCTCTGATCTCGCTGTTTTTGATAGTTACAGGGAATTTTGTTATCTCATAAGGGTTCTTGCCATCAGCCTTTAACTGTTGGAGCTTTTCGATCCTTATTCTGTGCTGTTCGCTTAACTGTTCCTGATACTGTTCCTCTGTAATTTCTACATTTTCAGTATTTTGATTGTTTTCATTAGCCATGTTTTTTATTTATGCCTTTCTTTATGTCTGTTTGCAATTTTACTTGGAAATATCCATTATCTCAAATTTTAAAAGTCCTGCGGGAGCGTCAACGTCGATCACTTCGCCCTTAGTTTTGCCAAGACAAGCTTTTCCTACGGGAGACTCATCGGAGATCTTTCCGTTTTTCATATCAACTTCCTTAGATCCTACGATGTGGAACTCCATGACCTTGTTTTTCTGCAAGTCTTTCAGAACTACCTTGTTACCGATGCTGACATGCTCGGTGGAAAGGTCGTTTTCATCAAGGACTTTAACGTTCTGCAGAGTTTTCTCGATCTCGGCAATTCTTGCCTCAATAATTCCCTGCTCGTTTTTAGCCTCGTCATATTCGCTGTTTTCGGAAAGGTCGCCGAAGGAAAGAGCGACTTTGATCTTATCTGCTATTTCTTTTCTTTTTACGCTTTTCAGCTCATCAAGCTCTTCTTCAAGCTTTTTAAGACCTGCGCTTGTTAAAACCATTTGTTTGTCTGCCATAGTTACCTCCGATTTTTGTTTCTGTTATTATATTATTATATTTATTTTGCCTTAATTACATTCCCTCGACTACCTCGAATGCCTTATTGAGCTGAGGATCATCGGTTACAAGGCTGTCGGGCTGATAGACGGGATCGCCTGTAAGCTCAACTGAGAAATCCGCCTTTATTCCGCCGCTGATAGATGTGGAAGATACCGAAAGAATTTCCGCTGTGGTGATCACAATAGCGGTACCGTCGGACAGATTCTTTGTTTCTGCCACTGTTCCCTTTCCTGCGGTCTGTCTGCCTACTATTTTGGCTGATGAGTAATCCCTCATACAAAGGGCAAACAGCTCTGCCGCACCTGCGGTTCCCTCGTTTACAAGTACAACGACAGGCTCGGTGATCTTGTCCTCCGAAGCTGCAGTTTCCAAAAACTTGGTTATTGTGCCGTCCTTGTGGCGGGCGTTAGCCATAAGATAGCCCGGAGCGAATTTTACAAGCATATTTGACAAACCGTCGTAAATTCCCCTGCAATTTCTCAGATCAATTACATAGCCGAGAACGCCGTTTGCCTGAAGCTGCTGAAGCTCGGAAATAAACTGCTTGTCGGTCTGCTGGTTAAAGGCGTCTATGCGGATATAGCCGTAGCCCGATACAACAGCCGATGTTACCGACTGAACGGTAAAGGTTTTTCTGGTTATAGTAACTGTTTTGGTCTCGCCGCTGCGCTGTACGGAAAGGCGGACGTTGGTGTTCTCATCGCCGTCAACTGCGGTAATGGCAGCATCTGCGCCTATTTCAAGGACGTTGTTTCCGTCAACTGCTGTGATAATGTCGCCAACCTTTATATCCAGACCCTCGGCGGGAGAATTGGCGTAAATGCTGTCAACTCTTAAATATCCGCTTTCCTCGCGGCTAAGCTCCAGGCCTGCGGAAATCATGGTGCCTGCTTCTGTCTGGCGCTTTTTGCTGGCCTGCGCTTCTGTAAGGTATGCGGCTTCAGGGTCGGTGAGACCTCCCACATATCCGTTGACGATTCCGTTGATAAGGCTTTGCTCGTCTATGTCGTAATATGCGGCATTTCTGACATATGAGTCTATTTCCTGTATCTTTGAATAGATCTCCTCACGCTGTGTAACGCCGCCTATGAGCTTGTTGAACATATTGGTGGCTACCGTAACCGTTATGACAAAGGTTATGGCGCAGGCTATGGCGCATACGCTGATCACCACACCTATTGAATATCTTTTTTTCATAAATGCTTTCCTTGCTGTTTTTCTTTATTGGGGGAGAGATACATAATCAAAGGGCTGCTGATACGCATTGTTAATGCGCACCTCAAAGTGAAGGTGAGGACCGGTGGAGTTGCCTGTGCTGCCTACATACGCTATTACATCACCCTGCTGTACCTGCTGTCCCTCATATACATTCAGTGAGCTTGCATGACCGTAAAGTGTGGTGTAGCCGTTGCCGTGGTCGATAACAACATATTTTCCGTAGCTGTAGCCCTCAATATATGTATTATTGGCGATAATAACCGTTCCTGCCTTGGATGCGTATATGGGATGACCGAAAATTCCGCCGCCGGATATATCAATTCCCTTGTGGAATCTTAACTGTCCATACAGATAATCATCTCCGAACTTCGAGGTGATCATGGTAAACTGTGTTTCAAGAGGCCACATCCATTCGCCGGGCTGGTACTCGGGATTTCCTCCCTGATTTGCCAAAGCCGCCTGTGCCGCCTTGATCAAACGGTCTATTTCTTCCTCATATGCTGCGATCTCTGCCGCATTATATGCCTTTTCTTTTTCAAGCTGCTCTTGTCTGTCCTTGAAATCGGCTATTTCTTCGCTGTAAAGATTGTAGTTATAGGTATAATCGTTGCTGAGCTGTTCAGCTTCGCTGCGTTTTACCTCTAATTCGGCTCTGTCGCTTTCCAAAGACTCTTTTTCCTTAACAGCCTGACTGCGTGAAGCTTCCAAGTCGATCTTATCGGTTTCAAGCTGCTGTTTCTTCTGCTCAACCTCTTCTATGGACTTTTTAAGCTCCTTCATCATATCTTCATTCTGCTTGGAAACGTTTATCAGCATTTTGGTGCGTACCAGCAGATCGTAGATATCCGAAGATTCAGCAAGGACTGAGAATATATCTGTGTTTTCGGTAACATACATAGCGTGAAGTATTTTACCGAAGTTTTCTAAATTCTCCTCGTTTTCCAGGTTGAGCTTTTCAATTTCCTTTTCGTTCTGCTCTATGGCAGTCTCCTTGCTTGCGATCTGAAGATCAAGTGCGTCAATATTCGCCTGCTTTACGGAAATATCCTGTTCCATATAATAAAGCAAATGGTTGTAGCTGTCAAGCTGTTCCTGGGCTACCTGCAGCTTTTGCCAATACAGATCCTGCTTTTCCTCGCTTTCGGAAATATCCGAGTCGATAGCCGCAATGGCGCTGTCTATCTGATCGTTGCGGTTTTCCAGATCCTTGATCTTGTCCTGTTTATCGCTGATCGAGTCCGACTCTGCGCTGATATTTATCCTTGTATCGGGAATAAGTGTAAAGGCGCTTAAAGACAAGGCTGCGCCCAAAAAGGCGGATAAAGCCTTTATAAATTTTCTTTTTACCGTTCTTTTCATAATAACGACCTTTCCTTATTATAAAATTAAAGCTGTTTATTTTCCCTCTCTTGTCATTTTTATGATCATCTGTGATCTACTTTTTTATACTTTCAAATGCTTGCCCATGCTGAATATTGTTCCTATAGCACTGAGGATCGCTCCCCCTGCGCAGTTAAAGGCAAGCAGATACCATATAACGTCGCTGAAAGGGATAACGTTGGATAAGCCCAACACCTTCCAGATAGTTAGATCCCCTGCAAAGAAGGATATAAGCGCTTCATAAGCGATCTTGGTAAGGAACCATGAAACGGCGCCTGCTAAAATGCCTATAAACATTCCCTCAATGAAGAAAGGCAGCTTTATGAAGGAGTTGGTGGCTCCCACCATTTTCATTATGCCGATCTCCTTGCGGCGGGCGAAAACGCTGGTTCGAGAAGCGTTGTAAACAATAACTATGCACACTGCCACAAGAGCGATAAGCATTGCGCCGCCAATGATCCCCAAAGTAGTCTTAAGGCTGACAAGAACCGATGCGAAATCATAAGGCGCGCTTACCTCGCTGACACCATCAATAGTTTCAAAAGTGCGCTTTGCCTCGTCTATCTGGGAAATATCCTTTATAGTCACACGGAATGTATCGGGCATAGGGTTGTCCTTCAAAGCGTCCAAAAGGTCAGCGTACTCTTTAAGCTCCTCTTTCTTCGCTTCAAGAGCTTCCTCCTTGGGATAGAAAACCACCTGCGCCGTGTATCCGTTGTTTTTCAGGGCTTCTTCGATCCTTACGATCTTTGCATCGTCTGCGTCGTCCACATAAACAAGAATTTCGTTTTTATCCTCGGCAGTGCCTATCACTACGTTTATGTCAGCAGCCAAAAGTGCGGCAAGGCTTATCAAAAGCAGGCTCACCATAATTATACAGAAGCTTGCGAAGCTCATCAGGCGGTTGTGCCATACGGACACTACGCCCTGTTTTACCAAATAAGAAAAATTACTCCCCCTCATCTTCTCCTCCTATATAATCATCAAACGCAATAGAACCCTTACTGAGGTTGATAATTCTTCCTCCGAAATACTGCACAAGATCGTGTTCGTGGGTAACCATAAGTATGGTGGTGCCGCACTTGTTGATATCCTTTAACAGCTCCACGATCTCGTAAGAGAGCTTGGGGTCGATGTTTCCCGTTGGCTCATCGGCTATGATAAGTCCGGGGTCGGTGGCGAAGGCTCTGGCTATGGCGACACGCTGCTGCTCGCCGCCGGAAAGCTGTGTGGGCTTTGCCTTGGCTTTGTCCGCCAGCTTTACAAGATTGAGTACATAAGGCACTCTCTGACGGATATATTTGTTGGATTTATCGGTAACACGCAGCACGAACGCCACGTTTTCATACACCGTCAGATCGGGAATAAGTCTGAAATCCTGGAATATCATTCCCAAGGAGCGGCGGAAATAGGGTATTTTCCTGCTCCTCATCTTGGAAAGATTGTAGCCGTTGACAAAAACTCTGCCGTTGGTGGGCACGATCTCTCTTGTAAGCAGCTTTAGCATGGTACTTTTACCTGCGCCGCTGTCCCCAACTATAAAAACAAATTCGCCGTCGTTGATACGGAGATTTATGTCGTGTAGCGCGTCTACGCCGTTTTTAGCGCCGTCCTTGTAATGTACGTTTACATTTTTTAATTCTACCATTTTTTGCTTGTAATCCTCTGATTTTTTATAAAAAATAACCGCAATTACAGCACTTAACCCCCGCATGATGACACGAGGGGTTTTATTCTGTTATTATGCTGATAATATATTATACGTTTTTACCCCTAAATTCTCACATTTTTATATTAGAATTTTACAGGATCAGCCGAGAGATACCTCTTTACCATAAGGGCAATTTTGAAGATAATTGCGTGATCGAATTCTCTCAGATCAAGACCTGTAAGCTTTTTGATCTTGTCAAGTCTGTACACAAGGGTATTTCTGTGTACGAAAAGCTTACGGCTGGTCTCGGAAACGTTAAGGTTGTTTTCAAAGAAACGCTGGATAGTAAACAGTGTTTCGTGGTCAAGGGATTCGATAGAGCCCTTTTTGAATACTTCCTTTAAGAAGGTCTCGCAAAGTGTGGTGGGCAGGTGGTAAATAAGTCTGGCGATACCAAGATTATCGTAGCTGATGATATTCTTTTCGGTGTCGAACACCTTACCTACTTCAAGCGCCATCTGCGCTTCCTTAAAGGAACGTGCAAGCTCCTTAACGCCCATAACGGGAGTACCGATACCGACATTTACACGGGTGAAGAACTCGCTGGAAAGGGTGTCGGAAATGGAACGTGCCAGCTTTTCCAGATCCTTTACGTCAATGTTATTCTTGATCTCCTTAACAAGAACGATGTCGTTTTCCGAAATGTTGAAAACGAAATCCTTGTTTTTATCGGGGAAAAGGTTCTGGATCACGTCATAAGCCGAGACCTCATTGGAAACTATGATATTTATAAGAAAAACAACACGGTTGATATCCGCATTAAAGTGCAGTTCGCGGGATTTTATGCCGATATCTCCGGGAAGAACGTTGTCAAGAATGATATTTTTGATAAAATTGTTTCTGTCGTATTTTTCGTCGTAGTACTGCTTGATGCTGGAAAGGGCGATAGATATAATGGAAGCATACTTAGCGGCAATGTCGTCCGTGCCTTCAACAAACACGGCGTAATCCGGTCTTACATGAATACCGAAGGATTTGTAGGTAAAGCCGTCTTTTACATAGGTGTCGTGGGTATCACCGATCTCGCCTGAGAAAAGCTCGTCGTTGGTGCCGATCTTAGAAAGATCGCTGCAGGCAACGATAGTGGAGCTGTCGTCAATGACGCCGATGATGCGGTCGATAGTGTCTTTCATCTGATGTACTACACCTTGGAATAATCTGTTTGACATAAGTATATCCTCTTTCTTTTAAATGGCTGTGGAACAGTTTGTCCCTTTTGCCTGCGGATCTGCTTTCCGTTATGACTCTCATAAATTGCTATGCGTCGGAGAAAAACAGACCTCACCTTATTAAGTATGGCTTAAAATATCAGCCTTACTTTTTCGTATGTATCTATTTTACAAGAAAGTGACAAAAAAATCAAGCCTTTTTTATAAAAAATGTAAATTTCTCCGTTATTTTTTCTGCATTATTGCCAAAAAGTATAAAAGGTGGTATAATAACCTCAGACTGCGGAAAGAGGAAGAACTTATTTTAATGTCTGAGAACATTTTACCATTTAAGAGGAATCGAATTTTGCCTTGCAAAATCCTCTTTTTATGGTATAATAGATAAATATTGACTTAACTTTTTTAATCAAGGAGGCGGTTTTATGCTTTCGAGAAATGCTTTTATTATTTTTGTCTTTTTGACCGAACGAATGTGACCTTTATTTTATGACCCGAAAACACAAATACACAAAAATAAAATAAAGAAGGACAAAATAAATTATGAAAGAAAATAAAACATTTTATATTACTACACCTATCTACTACCCCAGCGCCGCTCCACATATCGGACATTGCTACACCACCGTCGCATGCGATTCTATCGCACGGTTTAAGCGTATTCAGGGATATGACGTGATGTTCCTTACCGGAACGGACGAGCATGGAATGAAGATCGAGCAGAAGGCTAAGGAAGCGGGAGTGACGCCAAAGGAATATGTGGATCCCATTGTTGCCAATTTCAAGCGCCTTTGGGAAACTATGAATATAAGCTACGACCGCTATATCCGCACCACTGACGACTATCACGTTAAAAGCGTTCAAAAGATATTCAAGACTCTTTACGATAAGGGACACATCTACAAGGGAGAATATACGGGCAAATACTGCACGCCATGCGAAAGCTTCTGGACAGAATCTCAGCTTGATGAAAACGGCTGCTGCCCCGATTGTCACCGTCCCGTGACCGATGCGCATGAAGAAGCGTATTTCTTAAAAGTATCGGATTTTGCGGACAAGATCGAAGAGTTTCTTACCAAAACCGACTACCTCTCCCCCAAAAGCCGTGTCAATGAGATGATAAACAACTTCATCAAGCCCGGTCTTGAAGATCTGTGTGTTTCAAGAACCTCCTTCACTTGGGGAGTTCCTGTTGAATTTGACCCCAAACACGTTGTTTATGTGTGGGTAGACGCTTTGTCCAACTATATTTCGGCTCTCGGCTACGAAAACGACAAATATGATGATTTTGCAAAGTATTGGCCGGCAGATATGCACATGACCGCAAAGGAAATAGTTCGTTTCCATTCGATAATCTGGCCTATTATGCTTATGATGCTGGATCTGCCGCTTCCCAAACACCTGTACGGACACGGCTGGATAAATTTCAACGGACAAAAAATGTCCAAGTCCATAGGAAACGTTATTGACCCCTTTGTACTTGCCGAACGCTACGGATCGGATTCCGTGCGCTATCAGATACTGCGTGATATGCCCTATGGCTCTGACAGCAACTTTTCCAATGAAATTATGATAGGACGCATCAACACCGACCTTGCTAACGGATTCGGAAATCTTTTGTCCCGTACAGTGGCAATGGTTGACAAATATTTCGGAGGAACTCTTCCCGAAAACCGTGAGGAAGGCGATTTTGACAGTGATCTTAAGGAAATGGCACAAGGCCTTGCTCATTCTGTGGAAAAGCTTATGGACGAAGCAAAGCTTTCTCTCGCTCTTACAGAAATAATGAATGTGGTTTCAAGAGCAAATAAGTACATTGACGAAACTACACCTTGGATCCTTGCAAAAGATCCTGCAAAATCCGCAAGACTTGCCACAGTGCTTTACAATCTTCTTGATACCTTAAGAATTTGTTCGGCTCTTTTAGCCCCCTTTATGCCCGCAATAATGCCAAAGGCTCTGGAGCAGATAGGAGCAAAGGAAAGCGATACGGAATATGACAAGCTGTCTGTATTCGGCGTACTTCCCGCAGATGTTACCGTTAAAAAGGGAGATGCTCTCTTCCCCCGTATTGATGTAAATGCAGAAATTGATTATCTCAACTCCATAATCGGTACTAAGCAGGAGGAAAACAGCGATTCCAAACAGGAAAAACCTGCTGCAAAGGTTGAGGACGAGGATCTTGACAAAGCAGGACTTATCTCCATAGATCAGTTTGCGCAGGTAAAGCTGAGAACTGCTCAGGTTCTTGCCTGCGAAAAAGTTGCAAAATCCAATAAGCTGCTTAAATTCCAATTAGACGACGGAAGAGGCGGCAGACAGATAGTTTCGGGTATCGCAAAGTGGTACAAGCCCGAGGATCTTATCGGAAAGAAGATAATTTTCGTTGCCAACCTTACTCCTGCCAAGCTTTGCGGCGAGTTGAGCGAAGGAATGATACTTTCCTGTGACTGCGGCGACAGTGTAAAAATTCTGACTGTCGATCCCGAAGTGCCTAACGGAAGCGCTGTAAAATAAAATTTTATAAAAATGAACGAAAGAATAGATTATCTCCGTGAGAAAGCCAATAAGCTGCCCCTTACTCCCGGTGTATATCAGATGAAGGACAGAGGCGGCAAAATTATTTATATCGGTAAGGCAAAGGCTCTGAAAAACCGTGTCACAAGCTATTTCAGAGCCATTGAAAGCCATAATGCGAAAACCTATCGGTTGGTACAGAATATTTACGATTTCGACTTTATAGTTACACCAACCGAGCTGGATGCCCTTGTCCTTGAAGCAAGTCTGATAAAGCTCCACAGTCCCAAATATAATATACTGCTTAAGGACGATAAGGGATACAACTATATTAAAATTTCCGGAGACGAGTATCCCAGAATAACCTACGCATTGCAAAAGGATGACAAAGACGCCGAATATATCGGACCCTACACCAGCGGATACACGGTAAAGCAGGCTGTGGAGGAAGCTAACAAGCTTTTTATGCTCCCGATATGCAACCGCAAATTTCCCCGTGACTTCAAAAAGGAGCGCCCCTGTCTTAATTATCATATAGGGCGCTGTATGGGGGTCTGCAACGGCAGGATTTCTCAGGACGAATACCGAAAAAGAGTAAACCAAGCAATAAGCTTTATCAAAAATGGCAGTAAAAAAAGCATTGAGCGGCTCACAAAGGAAATGGAGGAGTATGCCGAAAATCTGGAGTTTGAAAAAGCAGCAGAGCTTCGTGACCGAATTGCAGCTATTCAAAAAGCAGAACTTACTCAGCGTATATACTTCTTCAAAGCCACAGACTGCGATATAATCGCAGCAGCGGTGAATATGGGTATATGCAGTGTTGCAGTGGTAAAATACCGTGACGGGCGGCTTATTGACAAGGAAAATTTCTTTATTGGCGAGGAAAGCGACAGCAGTCAGACCCGTGAGGATTTTTTGGTAGAATATTATTCAAACAAAGCTGAAATGCCCAAAGAAATATACCTTGACTCGGAAATCGAAAACAAAGAGCTTTTAGAAAGCTACTTTTCGGGCAAATATAATCACAAGGTAGCAATAACCGTTCCCAAGCGGGGAGAGGGTTTGACCCAAACGATACTTGCCAAAAGCAACGCAGAGGAATATTTATCTCTGAGAGTTGGGCGCACTGCAAAGGAAATATCTGCTTTAGAGGACTTGAAAAATATTTTAGGACTACCCAAGACCCCTGAAACCATTGAAAGTTACGATATTTCAAATATGGGCGAGGAAACCCGTGTGGCTGGTATGGTGGTTTTCAAAAACGGCAGACCCTTTAAGCAGGGCTATAAAAAATTCAATATAAAATATGTTGAGGGCATTGACGACTACGCTTGCATGCAGGAGGTCATTGAACGCCGTATACAGCGTTATCTTGACGGCGACGAGAGCTTTTCTCCCCTTCCCGACCTTATTCTTTTGGACGGAGGAAAAGGTCATGTGGCTGCCGTCAAGCAAGTCCTTGACAGAATGGGCGTTGAGGTGAACCTCTACGGCTTGGTGAAGGACGATAAGCACCGCACCAGAGCAATAGCCAAGGAGGGCGGAGAGATCCAGGTCAATGCCAACAAAAACGTTTTTGCCCTGCTCACAAGAATTCAGGACGAGGTTCACCGCTTTTCCATAAATTTCCAGAGAAAACAGCATAAGAAAAAGCAGTATGAAATGGAGCTTACCCGCATCAAGGGTATAGGCGAGGCAAAGGCCATGGCGCTGCTTAAGGAATTCAAGACAAAAAAAGCAATGAAAGAGGCAACCGCCCAACAGCTTGCAAGTGCCGCAAAGCTGAACAAGGAGGTCGCCGAGGAACTATATTTATTTATACAGGAGACATTTTAGTGAGAGTAATTACAGGAACTGCCAAAGGCAGAAAGCTCAAAACGCTGCCCGGACTTGACGTCCGCCCCACTATCGAGGGGGTAAAGGAAGCTATTTTCAGCATCGTTCAGTTTGATGTGGAGGACGCCGTTGTTCTCGATCTCTTTGCAGGGTCGGGGCAGCTTGGTATCGAGGCTCTTTCAAGAGGGGCGAAAAAGGTGGTTTTCGTTGACAATTCCGCCGAATCCATAAAGATAATCAAGGATAATTTGAAGCATACCGAGCTGACGGAAAACGCGGTGGTCTGCAATATGGCAAATAACGCATTTTTGCGCTCTACAAGGGAAAAATTTGACATCGCTATACTTGATCCTCCCTACAACCACAAGTTAATTCACAAATCTATGCCTCAACTGGTTGAAAAAATGTCGGAAAGTGGTATAATAATATGTGAGCATGAAAAAGAGACAAGCTTGCCCGAACGCTTCGGCGATTTTGCAATAAGCAAGATATACCGCCACGGCAGAGTTACACTTACCGCTTACAGAAGATCCATAGAAAATGAAAAAGAATCGGAAGAAACCGAAGAAAATGAAACCGAAAGCGAAATTATCCCTACCGAAACTGACAGCGAGGAGATCTGACAATGAGAACGGCTATTTATCCCGGAAGCTTCGATCCCGTCACCTGCGGGCATTTAGATATAATAAGAAGAGCCTCAAAGCTTTTTGACAATCTGATAGTGCTGGTTTCGGTCAATCCCGTAAAAGCCACCTGTTTTACCGCCGAGGAAAGGGTGGATATGATAAAACGGGTAACGGGCGATCTGCCCAATATCGAGGTAGACAGCGACGACGGTTTGCTTATCGACTATTTCAACAAAAAGAACGCCGACGTAATTGTAAAGGGTCTCAGAGCTATGTCGGACTTTGAATACGAATTCCAGATGGCGCTGGTAAACAAGGATCTGTGCCACAAGGCCGAAACTGTTTTCTTGTGCGCCGATGCTGTGGGTACTTTTCTCTCTTCAAGCATGGTAAAGCAAATTGCGCTGTTTGGCGGCGATATAACCTCCTATGTTCCCATAAGTATCGAGGAGGATATAATAAATGGCGTTAAACGGCTCACAAATAAAGAAATGCTTAAAAGCTGACAGAAAAATAGAAAAAACGGAAAACAAGAAAGGAATGAAAAGCTATGAATATTGACGACGCTTTGGAGGCAATGGACGAGATCCTTGATAAATCTATGGTAGTTCCCTTTTCACAGAAAAAAGGAATGGTAGATGTAAACGCTTTGAGAGATCTCATTGATGACATAAGAATGAATTTGCCTGCCGAAATCACGCAGGCGCGCAAGCTGGTGGACGACCGCAAGATCATCATCAGCGACGCAAAGCAGGAAGCGGACAAAATTATCCGAAAGGCAGAGGAAAACGCCAAAAGGCTTGTATCACAGCAGGAGATCACAAGGCAGGCAAACGAAAAGGCTACCCAGATCCTCACCAACGCGCAGACAAAGTACACCGAGCTTTGCAACAACACTAACGAATATGTGGATTCTATGCTGACAAGAGTTGAGGAACTGCTTTCCAAGGATCTGGCTGATGTCAAGAAAGCAAGAACTACCTTAAAGAGAAAGTAATTTTGCTAAACGATATGCTGAACAATAAATCCCAAGCTGTGTGAAACAGCCTGGGATTTTTTATGTACATTATTATTCGTATTGTTCGCTGATTATTCGCTCTCCTTTTCTTCGGGAACCACTGTGTCATTGCACAATCCCGCCGAATAAAGAATACCGCAGGACTGGAACATTTTCAGGTTTGTGGCAAGGAGCGCGATATTCATTTCCTCAGCTACCTTGATTATCTCCTCGGTAGGGCTTTTTCCTCTGACAAAAACGATACAGATTATATCCATCATTTTTGCAGTGCGTACTACCTCGGGATCCAGCATTCCCGTGAGCAAAACCGCTCTTTTCTTGATATAAGCCATTACGTCGCTCATATCGTCTGAGCCGCATGCTGTTTCGACCTCGTTTGACAACAAGGTCTGTCCTGCGCAAACTCTTGCGCTTAATA
This sequence comes from Oscillospiraceae bacterium, assembly GCA_014799325.1. GTDB lineage: Bacteria > Bacillota > Clostridia > Oscillospirales > Ruminococcaceae > Ruminiclostridium_E. The sequence continues at coordinate 4,994 of JAAVIE010000038.1, read as the reverse complement.
ATTCTCTGATGTCATTGATAGTCATAATATAACTCCATTCCGAATATTAAATATTTTCATTTTTTTAAGAGAAAAGATAAATATCCTTAATGATTGTTGTTATTATTCTATCACATCTAATTTTAAAATTCAACCGCAAATAAACAGATTTTAGTAAAAAAATGGGCATTTAAAATGTACAATTTTAACAGATTTTATAAAAAGTGTAACTTCTGAGCTATATGACAAAGCTCAGAAGGAACATCATGATCACCCCAGGCAGCCCCAAAACCGAGCTAACGGTGACGGTGGCGTAATTTATGCCTATCCCCTCCCCCGAAAAGCTTGTCAGAAAGGAAAGTATGACGAGAAGCGCCACACCTGACAGCGAATTTACCGCCATTGCCTGTATGGGCTTGCGCTGTCTGCCGCAGATGAGAAAATAGCTTAAGCAAAGCATAAATGCCAGGAAAATTGTTAAGTAGTCCATTTTGACCTCCTTATTTTTTAACGTTTTTTATTTTAGCCTGTCTATGTAGTCGATCTTTACACCCTTTTCCCTTGCCTGATTGAGCATATATATGTATCTTGACTGTAATGACATCTGCTCGTAGATCACAGCTTCCACCATTTTTTCGTCCTCAGCTATGTTGAACAGGGTCTCGTTCTTTTTCAGCATATCGGAGATACGTTCAAGCTCCGATAGGATCTCTTCGCGCTCCCGATCACTGCGGGTCCTCTTTTTCTTTAGTATATTCAGCATATTAAGCATATAGCACCAACCTTGTCCTTTTTTCAAAATATATGCGGACAAGAGGGTTATTATTACTAAAGAAAATGCTTGCAGAAATCTTTAAATGAAATTTCTGTAAGCATTTTAAACTATTATTCTTTCCTCAACAGCTCCAAAGCTGTTATCAGCACCTTGTCTGTTCCTTCTGTTATATCCTTTATGGTCTTTTCAACTACAATATCGGGAGCTACCCCTACATTAACATATTCGCTGCCGTCTATAAGCTTGCTGCAAGTTGTAGCAAGCCACATTTTTCCGCTGAGGGGCAAGTCCCTTATCATAGCCTCTGCTCCCGAACCATAGGTAACAGTTCCGACAGTTTTAGCTCTGCCCATGATCTTAAAATATGATGCAAAGCTTTCCGCAGCGCAGGCAGTGCTGTGGTTTATCAATACCATAGCGGGAGCTGTCAAAAGGGTTTCTTGCTCGTCAAAATCAATATATCCGTCCCTTTCACCGTTTTCTGAAAGATTTTCATAGTAAGTATGAGATGCCACCTCGTATATTTTACGCTGCCACGTATCAGAAAAATCGGGAGCATCAAGATCTATATAGGGTTCAAGTGCATGATATTTTGCGCTGTGAGAGGGAGTACGGGAGTCCGATCTTACAGGATATTTTCCACTGATAAAACGTTTTGCAATTTCAAGAGGAGGGTCTCCCATACCGCCCGAATTTCCTCTGACATCAATTATATATGCTTTACATCTTTTTAAAAATTCAATATTTTGCTCAAATTCGGCTGTGATCTCCGAGTGATAAAAGTCAAAAATTTCTATTACCGCAATATTGTCTTTTGTAAGAGAAATAACAAGACTTTCCGAGCGGAAATGTTCTTGGAGCGGTTCAGGCGGCTTTACACAGGTATCGACCCATACTGTTTCACTAGTTTCGCTCATTTTAAAGGTGAATCCGCCCTTATCTGTTATAACGCTGATTTTTTCATCAATTCCGAAATTGAACATAACAGAGCTTTCTATGCAGTCATTGCATGCAAAAAGGCTTTCGGGCAGCTCGTGCCAATAAAAAGGATACACATATTTTTCTATAAATTCCTTTATCGGCAATCCCTGAATGTGGGTTATTTCCGATAACAAAAGAGCTTCATGTTCTTTAGCGGCGGCGGTGAGCAAACACTTCCCCTCTGCATACATCACACCAAATGGGACATTTTTGCCCTCCAACAATTCAAAGGGCGGCATTACCAAGGTATGTCCGTCACGGAGCACCGCATAAAAGCGCATAAGCAGCAAATAAAATTCCAAGTCGCTTTTTGCATTTATCACAAGGGGCAGAAATCGTTTATATTCGGAATCCCAATCTATTTCGGGTCGCATTGCCCAAAACGCAAAATTATACTCCGCCTCTTTCCAAAGATATGAGAGTGTGAAAATGCGTTCTTCAACAGTCAGCATAATTTCTCCTTTTCATAAAAATAACGGCTTGCCAAATCCATTTAAAAAGTTTTGACAAGCCGAAAAAACCTATACTAATAACTATTTGATCTGTGGATATGATCCCACAAATCAAATCCTTCGGTGAAGACAAAGGTGCGTCGGTAGGCGCAGATCATGCATGTTCAATACTGATAACCGAGGGATCTATGCTCCCTCGCCTTGCTGTATACGGCAAGGCATTTAAAAAGCAGATTGTCCGCTTTTTAATAGTATTATTTAAGATTAAACCAATCCCTTACTTCCGTCGAAAGCTCATAAGCCATTTCATACTGCTCTGTAATGCGCGGGTGTCCGGGAGTAGCCTTTCCGCAGCGGGAGAAAGTGAAGTGCTTTGCCCACTTTTCGCCTGTTTCCTGCTCCAACTCCTGCTCTATCTCGTCCAAATAGCTGTCCCAGCGGGGATCGTGCATAAGTACGGTCAGAATCATCAGAACCTTGAGCTTTTTTCCGTATTTTTCCCTGAGATCACAGATAATTTCCTTATATTTATCTTTCCATTTCCTTATATATTCGGGATCTTCGGTTTTTTCGGGGAATGGATTGGGATCGTTCTGACCTATTGCCATTACCACAAGATCAGGGGTGTAGCTTGAAAAATCCCAATCGGTAAAGCCCTTGCTGGAATAAGGCACATAGCTGAGCTTGTTGTATGTTGTTTCCACGCCTGTGAGCTTTTCGGGGTCGGGGCCTGTGAAAAAGCCTGTTTTGTTGAGAAGTGCGATTCCGCCCTGGGAGTTGTCATATACTCTTGCATTCAGCATTCTTCCCATGATCAGAGGATAGCTGAACCAGCTGTTGTCGTCGGTTCCCTTGCCTATGGTCTCGGGATCGTCCAAAGCGCCCTCGTGATAGACTTGCTCGCAGTATTCTCCTGCGGAAACGCTGTCGCCATATACCTCTATGTTGAGGGAATAGTCCTTTTTGGGGAGAGCTACTGTGCTTCCCTCCTCAGTTTCTATTCCGCAGAACCACAGATAGTGAGCAGCAGCCTGTCTTTTGAATATTGTAAGAGTATGCTCGCCCTCTTCCAAGTTGTCTGCTACATCTACGCAGATCTCCTTGTGGTTTTCATCAGGGTCAACAGGGAGGGCGTATTTGTATTGAACACCGTCCAACATAACTCCCACTGAGTGATATGCACCCATAGCTTCGTTCTTTACATAAATAGAAAGCTTTTTGCCTGTAAAGGTGGTTTCAGCCATAGTGCCGGGATATATGAAAAGAGGCTCGTTTTCGTTAGTGAAATCAATTCTGCCTGTGAACAGAAATTTGTCTTTAGTAGGTGATGTTCTCATTGTTTTGCTCCTTTATTGTAATGCTTGCAATTTTTTATTTACATTAACTGCACTCAATAAGCCCTATAATATACTCATAAGCAGAGAAGTCCTTTCGTATCCGGTCTCTTGCCCGCTTGCAGAAATCATGCATTGCGTCGGTGTTGTCGCGCATGACCTGCTTTGCTCCCCATAGGTGAGAATATTCGGACTGCGGGAAAAAGAGATCGTCCCTGTCCATAAGCACTTGTGAGCCTATTTTCTTTTCCTCGGCGCAGATAGACAGCAGGCGCTGTTCAGCAAATACCATATAGCACAGGTAATCGTCGCAGTCAGCGGCGGATTTCATGAAAGCTATGGAACGGTTGACATAGTACTGCTTGAAATCCTCCTCGGGAAGATAGAGAAAGGCCGTATTCATTGGCAGAACTGAGGGATCCATTTTTTTCATATTAAAGGGTATTTTAAACCTGAAATAATCCAAATCGGGATAGACCGAGGGAGTAATTCTCTCCCTGTGAACAGCAGCTATGCGGTTTGGGGGCAGATCGGGCTTTTTCCACACAATAAAATCGGTATCTATCATAACAACGGGAGCAGGTATTTCCCTTAAGGCGAAAATTTTTCCGGCTGCCCAGAACATTTTGGGGTTTATGCCCTCTAAATCGCTTGGTATAATGGGCTTTACGCTGTTCCAAAGGTGGTTGATGCCCAATTCTTTTATATATTTTTCGCCCTCGCTGTCCGTTATCAGATCTATCTCATCTCCAAAGCTTCGCCAGCTCAAAGCAGATAAGGCGGCAGAGTACAGCTCAAATTTATCCATAGCGAACTTGCTGTCTTTATGCTTGGCAAAATAAGGGGCGGTGGAAATAATGTGAATTGCTTTCATGATATTAGCCTCTTTCTGTCGCGTTGTTGGAAATGAACAGATATTTGCTTGAACATTGTTCAGCGTATAAAATACATCGATTATAACACAGTTATATCAACATTTATATCAGATGTATTCCATAGCCGTAACGGTTCAGGGGGCTGTAAGTAAGATTTTCGCATATTTTTTCTTCGGGGGTTCTGGTGTCAACTTCTTCAACAGGTTTTTCCTCTGTCCTATTTTTGTCTATGAGATGCGTTTCTCCGAAGCCGCCTGCTGCAAAAGAGGAAGCTTCAAAGGAGGAAGGTGAAAAGGAAGAAAGTGAAAAAGAGGATAAATTCAGATTATTATTGAATGAGCCCGAATTAAAGGAGGTATTGTAAAGCGAGTAGGAAGTGGCTTCATAGCTGAATGAGGTTGTCTCCCAGCTGAATGATGTGGTTCCCCAACTGAAAGAGGTCAAAAAACTTAAAAATGAACTTTGTTCAAAATTAAAGGAGTGTGAAAATCTTCGGAAGGAACCAAGTTCATATTCGCTTTCGTACTCATGATAACCGCTGCCTATTCTGAATGAATTTGTGTTGAACTCAAAAGAGCCCTTACTTTGTTCAAAAGAA
>JAAVIE010000037.1 GCA_014799325.1 Oscillospiraceae bacterium | reverse complement strand
GTCCTTTTTGAAATTCGTGCTGTCAGGAAAGTGGTGAGAGTGGTGACCCGCATTATTTAACTTGTGCTATCAGGGCAGTTGTGAGAGTGGCAGCCCGCATTTTATAACTTGTGCTGTCAAGGCAGTTGTGAGAGTGGAAACTCGCCTTTAAGGAAACATGTGATATTTTTTCACCGCTTTTAGGAATGTTGTGCTGATTTTTACGGATCTCCCAAGAAACTTGACATAAAATAGGGGCTGTCTTTTTTACAGCCCTTCAATTTCAAGCAATTCCCTCTTCATATCAACACCACCCGCATAGCCTGTCAGCTTGCCGTCCGAGCCCACAACCCGATGACATGGTACGATTATCCAGATAGGATTTTTACCGCAGGCGGCGCCCACCGCCCTTACCGCTTTGCTGTTCCCTATTCTTTCCGCAATTTCTCTGTAAGTCAATGTGTTTCCATAGGGGATCTTTTCAAGCTCACGCCATACCTTTAGCTGAAAGTCGGTGCCTGTGAGCTTGTAGGATATGTGGAAGCTTTTTCTTTTTCCGCAGAAATATTCTTCAAGCTCGGTGAAAATCTTATCGGTAAAGGCTGTTCTTTTGCCCTCGCACATGACCTCGCCGACAGTTTTTAGGGAAAAGAGCATGCTGCCCTCATATTCTATTTTGATATTGCCGAATTTTGTTTTGTAGAAAGCCTGTTCCATATTGCTCCTTATGTTTTGACATAGTTTGACAAACCGTAAAAAAACGTTTATAATAGCTTTGGGAACCTTTCGAGGGAGTACCACCGAGGGCGACCTCAGGCGGCGGGTAAGTGTTTTGGTGATCGCTTTGGGCGGTCACGAGTCCGCATCCTTGCGGACTCTAAAGCTTCCGATCAGTATTTTTCCCGTTCTTCGGAACATCGCACCATAATACTGAAAGGGGGTGAGAAGAATGTACATAACATTAAATGAGTTACTTCAGCTTTTGTCCTTTGTGGTGGAAGTTGTGTGTGCTATTTTTCTTGCTCTTGGTTATATCAAGAGTAATAAAAAATAACTGCCCTAATGTTGAAGAAGAAGGCAGTTATTCTATATAGTAACTGATCGGAAGCGGAGGCACTGCCTGCCGCCCTCTTTTTATGTCTATATTATACCTTAAAATATACCCTTTGTCAAGAGGAAAAAAGAAAATGCAAACAGATTACGATATAATTATTATCGGAGCGGGTCCTGCGGGCTGTACCCTTGCCCGACTGCTGGCGGATAAATATAAGATCGCCGTTATTGACCCCAAAAGCGATAATGACGACAGCTTCAAAAAGCCCTGCGGCGGACTGCTGTCCGAGGACGCCCAAAAGGCGCTGGCAAGGTTCGACCTGACCCTGCCCAAATCGGTGATTGTTGATCCTCAGATATTTGCAGTGAGGACTATCGATTTGAAAAACGATCTTATACGGCATTATCAAAGGTTTTATGTGAATCTTGACCGCCACCGCTTTGATCTGTGGCTGAGAGGGCTTATTCCTCAAAATGCGGACATAGTGACCGCTAAGGCGAGGGAGATAAAAGCCGTTGAAGGCGGTTTTGCCGTAAGCTATGGGGAAAAGACTGTTACTGCCAAGTACGTTATAGGCGCCGACGGCGCAGGCTCTCTTGTGCGAAAGACCTTTTTCCCAAAAAGAAAGATACGGAGCTACACCGCCATTCAGCAATGGTTCAGGGAAAGCAACCCCAATCCCTTTTACTCCTGCATTTTCGACCCTGAGACCTCCGACTGCTGCTCATGGTCTATAAGCAAGGACGATCACTTTATTTTCGGCGGCGCATTTCCCCACAAAAACTGTCGGGAACGGTTTGAAAGGCAGAAGGAGAAGTTAAGCGAGAAATGGGGCTTTAAGTTCGGCGAGCCCGTTAAGACCGAGGCTTGCCTTGTGTATCGCCCCAAGAAGATGTCGGACTTTGTGTGCGGAAAGGACGGCGTTCTGCTCATCGGCGAGGCGGCGGGCTTTATCAGTCCCAGCTCTCTGGAAGGGTTCAGCTTTGCCATAAACAGCGCCCTTTTGCTGGCTGAGTGCTTTTTGAAAGGGGATGAGGGGGTCGAAAGGCGGTACTCTCAGGCAGCCTTTTCTCTTAAATTAAGGCTTATGGGAAAGGTGCTTAAGTGTCCCTTTATGTATTGGAGCTTTTTGAGGAAAATTGTGATGAAAAGCGGGGTTTCGGCTTTGAAGATCGTTGATTGATTTTTTGATATTTTTATGGCACAAAAGCACTCCAAAACCTGTAAATGGAGTGCTTTTGTGCTTTTGCTTTATAAAAACCCTTAGGGGGCTTTTCTAAATTATTGTTATTGCGGTTAATGGCGGTTTTTCATTTCAAAAAGCTGAAGTTCTATAACAGAGCGGTCAAATTCTGCTCTTCTTCCCTGCTCTGCCAGCTCTGCCTGATATTGGTTGTTTTCTTCAATGGCTTCCAAAATTTGCTGTTGACGGTATCTGTCTTGTTCTCGTTCATATTCCCTGTCTAATATATCATTATAAATAGAAAAGGCGTCCATAATAGAATTAAGTTTGTATTTAACTATTATATCATGTATTCTGCCGCAATCATCTGTATTTGCCCAGCCGATCTTTTGAAAATACGGATATAGAGAATTAGCATTCAGATATTGGCTTACCTCTGCTCTTAAAGCCGCTATGGAGCTGTTTAACTGAGCTATTTGTTTATCTCCAACCTGCTCCCGCCATTCCTCTGCTTTTTGTCTTAGCTCTATTGTTTTTTTCCGTCCTCTTATTGTGTTGAGTATGGATAAAATTGTTGGAAGAGCAAACAAATAAATAAGTACCATTATACTATTATTACTGAGTATATTGAATAATGGTTCAAGTATACCTCGTGTAAGCCAAGTCACTAAAAACATAAACAATACTCCAACGATCATAATTATAAGATTTTGAGTCCCAACAGCATACCGCCTTGTTCTCATCATATTATAATTATTCTGTACAGCCTGTATATCTGCTTGTAATTGTCTTATTTGTACATATTGACCTTCTTCTGTTTTGGCAAAACGCACATATAGATCTTCAACTAATTCTATAAGTTCTTCCATTTGTACCTCCTATTACATTTGAGTAAACTATAAATCGTTTCCTCCATTATAATCCTCAATACGCGTATTGTCAACAATAAAATTCTCATTTCGTGCATTTTCCCAAAAATATTCCCCCTTTGCTGTATAATGTGTCTATTGTGAAATACGCAAAACGCGGATTTACGTTTGAGGAAATTCAAATGAATTTTCAAAAGAGTTTTAAATTTTAAACCGCCCCGTTTATCACCAAAGGAGGTGACTATATGACTTTCGGCGAAAAATTATCCGAGCTGCTGGAAGAACGGAACATGACCCAGAAAGAATTTGCCAAGACCCTGAACATTGCTCCCACCACTCTTAACGGATATATCAAGGACAAGCGTCAGCCCGATTTCGAGCTTGTCAAAAAAATAGCCTCGGCGCTGAGCGTATCGGTGGATCTTTTGCTTGGAGGAGAGGGCTTTGAGCTTACAGCAAAGGAGCTTTCCCTTATCACAAAGCTGCGCACCCTATCGGAAGATCAGCAGAAAATGGTTTATACTCTTGTAAGCATTTCGGCGAAAGAAAGAAAACAGCGGGATCTGTAAAACGGCAATTTCTTTAAGGCTCTGTGGCATTATGATACGAAATGCCGTACCCAACGCCCAACCCCTTGACACCATAACCCTATTGTGATAAAATAATACAGATAATGAGATAAAATGCTCATTTCTCATTTATAAATAAAATAAAAGAAAAACAGCCTTTAATACTAATTCTTGATCATACAATAGACAAAGTCTATTGTATGATGCCGCCCTTCAGGCGGCTGTCAAAATCAAAGATTTTGACAGAATTAGCATTGAACTGACTTTCTTGGCGGTTTCACCGCCAACGCCGTGCATAGCACAGCGAATCATGCTGTAAACATAGTCTACAGTATGATAAAGAAACAGTATAACAACAAAAATAAGGAAGATAAAATGAACAAAGGGAAAATATCCCTTAAAGCTTGCCTTGCAAGAATTTTTCTGATCCCTGCCTCTGCGGGATTTTTAGCGCTTTTTATCATCAACTTCGCTTTGGCGGTGTCGGCTCTGGTACTTTTGTCGGCAGGGCTCCTGTGCCTGCCTGTGGGGCTTGTCTATATGACGGGGGCGGTGAAGATCTTAAAAGTAGTTTCCGATCTTTCTCCCGTTACTTTGACTGCGGCAGGGGCGCTTATGCTGTGCGGGGGAGTGTTTTTGGGCTTTTTCCTCTGCGTGTTTTCCACGTTTTCCGTCAGGCTTCTGTATAAGTATACCGCCGTTGTAAAAGATGAGCGGTGGCGGAGGTTATATTCAAATTTCAGTTTTTCAAAAATGCTGAAGGTTAGCCTTGCCGTGACTATGGCTTTTTTGGCAGTATTTATCGGGCTTCGCTGTCTGGATATTTCAAGAGGGTATGAGAGTACGGTAGTTAAGGAAAGCCTTTCTTTTCCCGCGGCAAGCTACCTCTATATCAGCACCTCGGGGCTTGACTTTGAGATAAAGAGCTATGACGGGGAGGAAATTCGGGTGGAATACACCAACGATATGCCCATTATCGTGGAGGAAAGCAGCGAGGATTACCTTAAAATAACTCAGGACGACTATTTCACCCTTTCGCTTTTCGCAAAGGATCAGTTTGGCTACAAAATGACTGTCTGGCTTCCCGAAAGCAATTACAGAGAATTTTACCTCAGCAGCGGCAGCGGTGCGATAACCCTTGAGGGAACGCAGTCTCTATACACCAAGCTGCGCACACGAAGCGGAAATATTTATATCAACGGCGCCGACAAGGAAGTAAACGCCGCGTCTATCAGCGGAGAAATTTCCTGCTCCTACAGCGAGTTTTCCTTTGAAGGAAGATTTGAGAGCAGAGAGGGAAATATCAGGCTGCTTCTGCCCGAAAATTCGGGAGCAGATCTGAAATTCCGAACGGACAGCGGCTGGCTTGACAGCGGATTTATGGGGCTTGAAAAACGGTTTTTCGGCAGTATCGATCTGCAAAAGCCTTCGGAGCAGCTGAATGTTTTATATGTTACCACAGTCAGCAGCGGTCTGACTCTTGAAACGCTCAATGAACCGTAATTGCGCCTTTATGACGGCTTTCTGTAAAAAGGAGATCAAAAAACCATGATGTCAATAATAATCCCCTCTTATAATGAGGAGGAAAATATTGAAAATACTGCCAAGGTCATCGGCGGTATTATGGAAGAAAACAATATAGAATGTGAAATGATTTTCGTGGACGACGGTTCACGGGACAGGACCTGGGAAATCATAGAAAATCTTTCCAAAAGCAATAGATCGGTAAGAGGTCTGAAATTCTCACGGAATTTCGGCAAGGAAGGAGCTATCTTTGCTGGGCTGAAGCATTGCAAGGGAGATTGTGCCGTTGTCATTGACTGCGATCTGCAGCACCCCCCTGCCCTTATGGTGGAAATGTATAATTTGTGGAAGCAGGGCTGGCAGGTGGTTGAGGCGGTAAAGGCTTCAAGAGGCAAGGAAAGCCCGATTTACGGCTTTTTTGCTAAGACCTTTTACGGAATGATGAAAAGCTCCTCCAATATAGATATGAACGGCGCCAGCGACTACAAGCTCATGGACAGACAGGTCATTGACGCGCTGAACGACCTGCCTGAAAGGATAACTTTTTATAGGGCGCTGTCCTCCTGGGTGGGCTTTAAGACTACAAAGATAGAGTTTAATGTTGCTCCGAGAAATGCTGGAGTGAGCAAGTGGAATTTCAAGAAGCTGTTTAAATTCGCATTGTCAAACCTCACCAGCTTTACCAATGCGCCCTTACAGCTTGTAACGGTTTTCGGCTTTATATTTATGTTTGCGGCGGTAGTTACGGGAGTAATTTCGATAGTCAGAGCCTGTCAAGGCTTCCCGCAAAACGGAATTATGCCTGTGATGCTGTTTTCGACTTCGCTGATAATGCTTGCTTTGGGAGCTATCGGATATTATCTCAGCAAGATCTATGAGGAGATCAAGGGCAGACCGAGATATATTGTTTCCATAGATACCGATTCCGAAAAATAGTCCGCCATTATCGTAAATGCAATATATTCGGTTTTGTGAAGGTGACATGAATGGATATATCCCTTTTTTCTGATAATTATGATGTGCGCCGTATGGATAAAGCGAATATCAAAGATATATACCTATTGTGCAGTGAAAACAGCTTGTTTTATCAATACTGTCCGCCATTTGTGACGGAGCAGAGTATTCTTGATGATATGAAGGCTCTGCCGCCAAACAAAGAAATGTCCGATAAATATTATGTGGGGTACTACAAAGGAGACAAGCTGATCGCTGTAATGGATCTGATTAAGGCATACCCCGATGAGAAAACTGCTTTCATAGGATTCTTTATGACAGCGGCGCAGATCCAGAACAACGGAATCGGAAGCGGTATTATTGATGATCTGTGCTGTTATCTGACCCATATCGGATTTTCAAGCGTTCGGCTCGGCTGGGTAAAGGGAAATCCTCAGGCAGAGCATTTTTGGCATAAAAACAATTTTACGGAAACAGGGATCACATATAATACCGATAATTATACCGTAGTTGTAGCCCAACGTGTTTTATAAATTCTCATTTGTAAGGCATTGGAAATTGGATTTATTCTGTGAAAATACAGATGTTGATCCGTTTAATATAAACAGGCAAAAAGCGGGGCTGTAAAAAAACCGTAAAATCTGTACGACATATCTAAGAAGCGGGTTTCCACTCATTACAACTGCCCTGACAGCACGAATTTCAAAAAGCGACTGTCTTTATTACAGTTCTATCAAGAATCTTCAAGAATCTTAAAGAAAAGCCGCAAAACTCACCTTAACGGCTTTTCGGAAAGGAAAGAAAAAAATGACCTCAACGGCTGCGGCAAAAAAAGGCTTCGGCGATGTAGTCAAGGAATATTGGGGCTACACCCGAAACGGAATAGCGCACTTCTTTAAAAAGGAAAACCAGATGTGGCTGTCCTTTCTCCTGTCTGCGCTTATTCTTTTAGCAAGCTACTTTATCTTCGGCGTTTTCCCTGTGGGAAAGCAAAGCGTACTGTCTCTTGATTTAAACGGACAGTATGTTTATTATTACGATCATATGTATGATGTCCTTTACGGCGATGAAAGCATTTTCTACTCCTGGAGCAGAAACCTTTCCGGCGAGTGGATGGGTATTATCGGCTACTATCTGGGCAGCCCCTTTAACCTTATCGTGTGGCTGTTCCCAAGAGCCAATATCCTGGACGGACTGCTCACCATGATGTGTATGAAGGCAGGTGCTATCGGTCTTTGTATGTCTATATACCTCTCACGCTCAAAAAAATGCTCTAAGCTGTCTACCGTTATTTTCAGCGTGTGCTATGCGCTTTGCTCCTATACCATAGTGCAGACTATGAACCCTATGTGGCTGGACGGCGTTATGATACTCCCCATTATCTGTTTGGGAATTGAGCGGTTTGTGGATCAAAGACGGTTCAGGCTGCTGGTGTTTGCGTGGGTATACGGCTTTGTTACCTGCTTCTACATCGGATTTATGCTTGCCATTTTCTCCATAATCTACTTTATGCTGTATATGCTTATCACAAAAAACAGCGAAGCCAGAGAGGATTTCTTTAAAGTCGCATTTTCTATTTTAGGACTTGGCATCGTGGCGGTTATGATCTCCGCCTTTATGCTGATCCCTGTGTATGAATCGCTGTCTTACGGCAAGCTGTCTTTCTCAACTCCCGATTACAGCTTAAAAGAGAACTTCCCCTTTATCGAGCTTTTGGATAAGATCCTGCCCAACAGCTACGATACTGTGCGCATGACGGGACTTCCCTTTATCTACTGCGGCACTATCACGGTTTTGCTGCTCCCCTCCTACTTCTTCTGCCATAAGATAAGAAGAAGCGAGAGGATAGGCTATGCGGCTGTACTTATGATATTGGTGTTCTCCATGTATATCCGCCCTGTGGATATGATGTGGCACGGCGGACAGATGCCTAACTGGCTCCCTTACCGCTACTCCTTTATGATCTCCTTTATTATGACTGTGCTTGCCGCTACGATCTTTGACCGCATAAAAGAGCTTAATACCAAGGTCATTGCCGTTACCGCCCTTGTATGGTTCGGTATAATGGTTTACCAGGAAAATGCGGACAACTTTGTTGCCGACCTGAACAACGGCAGAGATACCCTTAATAACTTCTCCACCATTCTCCCCGCTATGATCATTCTGTTTACGGTTACGGCGGTGCTGCTGCAGCTTCGCAAGAGCTTCAACCTGGAGCTTCGCAGGAGGAGACCACGCATTTTCTCCGTTATTCTTATCGGAATAGTTTGCAGTGAGGCAATTTATAATACCTCAACACAGATATACACTCAGCACAGAGATATTGTTTACTCCAACCGTGCAAGCTATCTTGAAGTGATCCCGCCCTTGAGAGATAAGGTAAATGAGATAAAGGCAGAGGACGACGGCTTTTACAGGATCGAGAAGCTGTTCTTCCGTACAGTAAACGACCCCTTGGCTGCTAACATGTACGGTCTTTCCCACAGCTCCTCAACACTGAACGCAAAGCCTATTGATCTGCTGAAACGCCTTGGCTTTACCGCAAAGAGCCACTACACCAGATACAGCGGCGCTACCATTATCACTTCAAGCCTCTTTGGCGTAAAGTATGAGCTTACCACCGACAACAATACCACCACCGATGTCAGAAACGGCAAAGAGATCTATGTGGAGAAAAACGAATACGCCCTGCCTATATGCTATCTTGGCGAAAAGGAAACGGCAGAGCTGCACCTTACCGAGCATGATCCCTTTGCGGCGCAGACAGAGCTGCTGAATACCCTTATCGGCAAGGATTATGAATATTATCAGCGGATCACCGATATGGAATTCGATTCCTCCAACGTTACCCCCGGCAACACCTCCGACGAGCATCACAGCTACAAAAAGGTAAATGCCAACAACACCGCTACCCTTACCTACAATTTCACCATGCCTAAGGACGGAAAGCTGTATATGTACCTCCCCTCCACCTATGAAAGAGAAATTGAGGTAAATGTCAACGGCAGCAATAAGGGCAAGTATTTTGAAGGCGACAACAACTATATGAGAATGCTGGGCGAATTCACAAAAGGTGAAGCGATCAACATCACCTTTACCCTTATGAAGGAAAATCTTTACTTCCGCGAGGCTGAATTTGCAGTAGGCGACGATGAGATGATGCACAAGGGTCTCACCGAGCTGCAGGAGCTTAACAAGGACACCACCTGCGAGCTTGAAAGCGGCACCAAGGTCGTAAGCAAGGTAAGCTGCGACAGAGATATGACCTTTTTCACCACCATTCCCGTTGAAAAGGGCTGGAAGGTCTATGTGGACGGAGTAAAGACAGACTATGTGGAAACCGTTGATTCCCTTATCAGCGTTCCTCTTACAGCAGGCGACCATACTATAGTGATGAAATTCACCACTGCGGGCTACCCTGCTGCCATACTTATCAGCATTGCAGGCGTTATCATTTTCGCAGGTCTCATAATACTGTGGCTCAAGCGCAATCCTGAGGACAGAAAGCGCCGCAGAGAGCATCTTCAGACTATTTACAGCGGAGAGACTGTCCGTGAGGTCAAAGCTTTGAAAGAGGCTGATATTGCCGAGAGAAAGCTCTACAGAGAGGGCAAGATCAAAGACAGCGACTATGACGATGACGAATTTGCGGAGTTTGACGAGGAAGTTAAAAAAGAGGACGACTCGGACAGCGACGCAAAGGATAATAATGATAAAAATGATGATAAGGCGAATCTCAAAAAGAAAGAGAAAAAGAGCAGAATAGAAGATAAACAGGAAGATAATAATACTTCCAAAGCGCCGGACGAAATTTCAGAACCGCAGAAGGCAAATAACACCGATAACGCCGAAGCTGCTGAAAAAGAAACCAAGGGCGGATCGGAAACAAAAGCAATTCCCCCAAAAGAAAAGAAAAAAGGATAAAGCTTTATGATACTTACAGTTGACATAGGAAATACCAACATTGTTTACGGCGTTTTTGACGGAGACAAGGTGGTTCTTGAATCCCGCATGGACACCGACAAAAACCGCATGGCGGATCAGTATGCGGTAACTCTGGCGCAGCTTTTTGAGCTGTATAAGCTGAAAATTTCCGATATTGAGGGGGCGGTGATCTCCTCGGTAGTTCCCCCTGTGTCGGATCAGCTCAAGGCGGCTGTTAAGAGAGTTTTCGGCGTTGATCCCGTTATGGTGGGCGCGGGGGTCAAGACAGGACTCAATATCCTTATTGACGATCCCTCCACCCTCGGCGCGGATCTTGCCTGCGGAGGAGCGGCAGCGAGAGAGCTGTACCCCCTGCCCTGCATTGTGATAGATCTGGGCACCGCTTCAAAGGTGTATGCGGTCAACAAGGACGGTGCTTTCATCGGCGGAATTATCGCTCCCGGAATAAAAATTTCCCTTGAGGCGCTGGCAAGCGGCACCATGTCTTTGCCTATGATAAGCTTGGAGGGAAAGACCAACGTTATCGGAACAAATACCGTGGACTGTATGCGGTCGGGTATTCTTTACGGTCACGCGGGTATGCTGGATTTCTTTATTGACAGCTTTCGGGAGAAGCTGGGCAAGTCTACTGTGGTAGTTACGGGCGGTTTCGGCGCGCTTATCAAGGATTATTGCAAGAATGATTTTATTATCGATAAGCAGTTGGTTTTGAAGGGGCTTAAGATCATTTATGATAAGAATAAGAAAAAGTGAGGGTCACGGCTAATGCCGTAAATATAAAACCCTGCGAGGCACCCTCTGACAATGGGGCTTCAGCAAAGGAGAAAAATATGTCAGACAAAAACATTCAGGCAGCGGAAACTGCCGCAAAACCCGCAAGGAAGTTTGATACCAAGCGTCTTGCGGTATTGGGTCTTTTGACAGCCTTGGTAATTGTACTGCAATGTCTGTCACTTGCTATAAGACCTACGGGAATTTTCAACATCACACTGTGTCTTGTGCCGATAATAGTGGGAGCTGCATTGTACGGTGTAAGCGCAGGAGCATGGCTGGGATTTGTGTTCGGCGTTATGGGACTTACCAACGCGGCGCTTTTCCTGGCGGTAAGCATACCTGCAACTGTTGCGGTGTGTATATTGAAAGGTACATTGGCAGGCTTGGCGGCAGGATTGGTGTTCAGACTGCTGGAAAAGAAAAACGTTTACGCCGCAACATTTACGGCGGGATTTGTCTGCCCTGTCGTCAACACAGGCGTGTTCACATTGGGCTGTTTTATGTTCTTTATGCCCGCTATCGGAGAATTGGGCGCCTCTTTTGGCTATGAAAGTGCCACAGCTTTTCTCTTTATCGGAATAATAGGCGTTAACTTCTTTGTTGAATTGGCAGTAAATCTTGTTCTGGGCGGTGCTATTGCCGTTATTATCAAACGCGGCAGAAAGATGCTTGGAAGAAAGAATACGAAATAAGCTTTTTGGAATAGTAAAGCAGGGACTGCATTTTTCGCAGTCCCTGTTTTTATGTGTTTTGTGATTTATGGGTTTTCGGGGAATTTTATTGAAAATCCGTTGTAGATGCCTACGGGGACTTCTTCGCCGAATCTGTAATGTATAATTGTCATTTCGCCCTCAAAATTGTATACCGAAATCAATTTCTCATTGGGGTCAATTATCCAATACTCTTTTACTCCTGCATAATGATATTTGTTTATTTTGATAATATAATCCATTGATCTGCTTGAGGGGGAAACAATTTCTATTACCCAATCAGGCGCGCCGTGACAGCCCTTTTCATCTAATTTGGTCGGGTCGCATATAACAGAAATATCGGGTTCTACGTAGGTTGTATTGTCCCCGGTGAGAAATACGGCAAAGGGGGCAGGGTAAATTTCACATTTTCCGCTGTTGGAATCAATATGATCTGCAATTCTTCTGCTTAAAAAAAGCGAGATCTGCTGATGTGTCCGGCTTGGCGTAGACATAAAATAGATCTTTCCGTCGATCAGCTCTGCTCTTTCTCCGTCGGGCAGAGCGTAAATGTCATCAATAGTATAGGGTTCTTCTCTTCTTATTGCGTCCATAGTGCTTTTCTCCTTAATAAGTTTATATTTTTAGCAGTCAATGGGGCAGCTTTATTGAAAATCCCTCATAAATGCCCACAGGGATTTCCTCGCCGAATCTGTAATGCATAACTGTCATTTCGCCCTCAAAACAGTATACCGTAATCAATTTATCCTCAGGGTCGACAATCCAATATTCCTTCACCCCTGCGTCATGATATTTAGTCGCCTTTATAAGATAATCCATAGACCTGCTTGATGGGGAAACTATCTCTATGACCCAGTCGGGCGCACCGTGGCAGCCTTTTTTGTCTAATTTTGAACGGTCACATATTACCGAAATGTCAGGCTCAACGTAATTTGTTTTATCTTTGTTCAGAAAAACGGCAAAAGGAGCCGGTAAAACTTCACAGTTTCCGTTATGTTCATCAATATAATTGGCTATGGTCTGAAGGAGTATTGTGATTATTTTTTGATGACCCCAGCTTGGCGGCGACATATAATAAATCTTTCCGTCAATCAGCTCCGCTCTTTCTCCGTCGGGCAGAGCGAAAATATCATCAATGGTGTAGGACTCTTCTCTTTTTACTGCGTCCATAGTGCTTCCCTCCTTGATAGGTTTATCTTTATTGTATCATATTTCAGCCCCATTATCAAGTGCATTGGAGCATTTTCACACTATACTGCCCTTTTGCGACAGCTTTTTATATTGATTTTTTTATGTAAATGTGATACAATATAAAAAATATCAAAATTTACCTCCAAGTTTTTTGGAATAGGGGCTGTTTCTTTACAGCCCCCTGTTGTCGTTTCCTAATACATTATATAAATCGAGGTCAAAAAGAAAATGGAATACTTCACGAAATTAGCCCAAAATATCCCCGAATATGTAAGAGCCGAAAAGGCTATGAAAAATTATGAGCGCCCCTCTCTTATAACAGGCTTGGCAGGAATACACAAGGCGCATTTGCTGTCAAGGCTTGCTCTCTGCGGTGAAGCTCCCGTGCTTGTTATCACAAAATCCGAGGCGGACGCCGCAAGGCTGGTATCGGACATCAACACTTTGAGCGGCTCGGAAAGGGCTGTGCTTTTCCCTGCCAAGGATATGATTTTGGGTGAGACCGAAGCTATTTCGGGAGAATATACCTTCCGCAGGATAGATGCGCTGTATAAGCTGTCACAGGGGCTTGTGCCCATGGCGGTATGCTCTCCCGATTCGGCGGTGCA
Source organism: Oscillospiraceae bacterium (assembly GCA_014799325.1). Lineage (GTDB taxonomy): Bacteria > Bacillota > Clostridia > Oscillospirales > Ruminococcaceae > Ruminiclostridium_E. The sequence goes on along the minus strand of JAAVIE010000037.1, from coordinate 4,081 downwards.
GCTTACCTTATCCCAAAAGATTTTGGAGGAAAACTCCGTTACCTTGAAAAAAGGCAATGAGTATAACCTTACCGAGCTGGTGCAGAAGCTGATATTTGCGGGCTTTTCACGCTTTGAAGCGGTGGAGAGCAGGGGGCAGATCTCTGTCCGCGGTTCTATTCTTGATATTTTCCCCGTCAACTCCGATAAGCCTGTACGTATAGAATTCTGGGGCGATGAGATAGACCAAATGGCGTATTTTGAGACCGATACCCAGCGCAGAACGGAGGACGTTGAGGAAATACGCATTGCACCCAATACCGAGCAGCTTATTGAAAAAGAGGCGCTTATAGAAAAAATTGAAGCCCTTATCTCAAAGCAAAAGGGAAAAAATGCGGATAAGGTCGTTAAGAATCTTAAAAGAGATCTGAACAGGCTCAAAGACGGGCTTTCCATTATGGGGGATAAGTACTTCCCTCTTTACTGCCCCGACGCCGCCAGCATTTTTGATTACGTCAAAACCGTTATAATCTGCGAAAACAGCGGCTGTAACGAAAACCTCCGCGCCGCACTAAGTCAGCATACGGAGGAAATGAAGCTGCTTTTTGAGGAGGGCAGTCTGTGCAAGGGGCTTGACCGCTACTGTCTTTCCAAGGGCGAATATGCCGAAAAGCTCAATGCTAAATTAAGGCTTTATTTGGATAACTTTATAAGAGGGGGCGGACTTTCTCTTGACAATATCATTCCTGTTGCCGCCAACTCCGTTTCCCTGTGGGGCGGAGAATATGGGATATTGAAAGAACAGCTTTCCGACTATATTGACAATAACTACAGCATTTCCCTTTTTGCAGGTACCGAAAAGGGGGCTAAAAATTTAGCGGAGGATCTGACAAATGACGGCTTCCCTGCCGAGTATTTTGCAAATCCCAACAAGCCTGTGAAAAATAAGATAGTTATTCTTTCAGGTATGCTGTCTTCGGGCTTTGACTATCCCGATGCAAAATATGTCTGCCTTTCACATACCGCCGTTACTTCTGTTAAAAAAGCTGCTCCCAAGCGGAAAAAGGCGGAGATAATAAACTCCCTTGACGAGATCGGCGTAGGGGAACTGGTGGTACATAATTCCTACGGTATCGGCGTTTTCAAAGGCGTGGAGAATATCCGCGACGGCAAGATCAACAAGGATTATATTAAAATTCAGTATGCGGGAACAGATGTGCTTTATGTGCCTGTTACCCAGCTTGACCTTATTTCCCGATATATAGGCTCTGCGGACACCAACACCGTCAAGCTGTCAAAGCTCCATACCGACCAGTGGCAAAAGGCGAAAACCAAAGCTAAGGCTGCTGCCAAAGAAATGGCGGAGGAGCTTACGCAATTATATGCAAAGCGGCTTAAAAGCAAAGGGCATGCCTTTTCCCCCGACGACAGGGATCAGGAGGAGTTTGAAAACCGCTTCAACTATGTGGAAACGGACGATCAGCTCCGCTGCGCTGCCGAGATAAAGTCGGATATGGAGAGAGAGTCCCCTATGGATCGGCTTTTGTGCGGAGATGTGGGCTTTGGCAAGACCGAGGTTGCCTTGCGCGGCGCTTTCAAGTGCGTTATGGACGGAAAGCAGTGCGCGCTTTTGTGCCCTACCACCGTCCTTGCATGGCAGCATTATCAGACAGTGTTAAGGCGGTTTGAGGGTTATCCTGTTAAGATCGCCTTGCTATCCAGATTTATTACCGCAAAAGAGCAAAAGCAGGTATTGGAGCAGCTTAAAAAAGGCATGGTGGATATGATAATCGGCACCCACCGCCTTGTGCAAAAAGATGTGGAGTTTAAAGATTTAGGCTTAGTCATTATTGACGAGGAGCAGAGATTCGGCGTTGCTCATAAGGAAAAGTTTAAGGAAATGTTTTCGGGGGTGGATATACTGACACTTTCCGCAACACCTATTCCCCGAACTCTTAATATGGCTATGACGGGTATCAGGGATATGAGCGTTCTGGAAACTCCTCCCCAGGACAGACAGCCTATCACAACTTTTGTAATGGAACACGATTGGGGCGTGATCGCCGCCGCCATAAATAAAGAGCTTAGGAGAAATGGTCAGGTCTACTATATCCACAACCGCGTTGAAAGCATAGTAAGCTGCGCCGCAAAATTACAGGAGCTGGTGCCCGAAGCCGTTATCGGCATTGCGCACGGAAAAATGGAGGAGGACGAGCTGTTAGAGGTGTGGAGCAAGCTGCTTAACGGCGAGATAAATCTGCTGGTCTGCACAACGCTTATAGAAACAGGCGTTGACGTTCCCAACTGCAACACGCTTATTATAGAAAGCGCGGAAAATATGGGATTGGCGCAGCTCCACCAGCTGAGAGGACGTGTGGGCAGAACAAACCGCCGCGCCTTTGCCTACTTCACCTTCAAAAAAGGAAAGGTCTTGTCCGAGATAGCCACAAAAAGGCTTGAAGCAATTCGGGAGTTTACCAAATTCGGCAGCGGCTTCAGGATCGCTATGCGTGACTTGGAAATAAGAGGAGCGGGCTCTATTTTGGGTGCCCACCAGTCGGGACATCTGACAGCGGTGGGATATGATATGTATCTCAAATTGCTGGATCAGGCGGTGAAGGAAAGAAACGGCGAACAGCCCAAGGAAGAAAAGGCCTGCCTTATCGATCTTAAGATAGACGCTTATATTCCCGAGACCTATGTGCCAAGCTCGGCGCAGCGCATTACCTGCTATAGGAAAATTGCTTCCATAAAAACGGAACAGGATTCCCTTGACGTTACAGACGAGCTTATCGACCGCTACGGCGACGTTCCCAAATCTGTATATACTCTGATAAAGATCGCTATGCTGAGGAGTAAGGCAGAGGGGGCAAAGATCGACGAGATAGTGCAGAGCGGGGACAATATTCTTTTCTATACCGAAAGCCTTGATCTGGAAAAGGCGGCGGCTTGCTCCGATCTGTTCAAGGATAGATTCAGCCTTAATATGACGGGCAGAGTTAACGTCAGGATAAAGTTAGGAGCTAAGGACGAGCCTTTGGAGGTAATGAGGGAATTTTTGGATAATTATTCCGCATAAGGCTTTTGTGGGATCATTTCATCGATCTTTTAAAAATCACTTCACAGTACACCCGTCATAAAAATATTCCAAAATTTCCTTTGCTGACTGTCCTCTGTTCGCCATAGCGTTAGCGCTGTACTGGCTCATACCTGCGCCGTGACCGCAGCCGTAGTTTGATATGGCAAAAAAGCTTCCGTTATAGCTTATGTCAAAAGAGGTAGACCTAAGCTCCAAGGCGCGCCACGCTTCACCGCCGCTTACGGTTTTTCCGCCTATGTCTATGGTCAGAACATAGCCGTTTTCATTCCTTTTGATATTGGTGAACCATTGGGAATAGTCAAGGGGCATCTGCAAAGTGGGATCGTAATACAAAAGCAGCCTGCGCATATCGTCCACCGTCATTTCCTTTGAGGTATACAGAGCCTCATACTGCATATCGTCGGGACAGCTTTTGCTGGCAAGATAAGGGAGATTAAGCCCCCATATGTATTCGGGGCGTGCGGTAGCTCCTGTGGAAACGGAATGATAAACGCTGTAAATGGGCTTGTTTTCATAATAAATGGGGTGCTGCGCGCCGTAAGCTGCCGCTTCTTTTACAGCTGGGAGATACTTTTCATAGCTGTCGCCGTAGTATTCCTTTGCGTCGGCAGGGGTGAAATAGGGCTGACAGTATGAGGTACTGTCCGACAGCTCCCTGCCCTCCTGCAAAAGCCGCAAAGCGTAGGTATAGGCGGCACACGCCTGCGCTTTCAGGGCTTCAATGTGATAGGAAACATCTATTTGGGCGAAAAGACAGCCTACAAGGTAATCCTCGGCAGAAACGGTTATATCCTGCCCTGTTGAAACAAGGGTCAGGGTGAATTCCTGTTGGGTTTTCGGTTCGCTTAAATCTGTAAAGGCGTTGCTTAAAAGCTTTGGTACAAACATTATCAGGCAGGCGGCGATCACGATCATTATTATGTACTTTTTCATTTTACAGCTCCTTTTTAAAAAGAATTTCAAAATTCCGAAAATGAAGCTCCGCGCCGCAAGCGTCGCTCC
>JAAVIE010000036.1 GCA_014799325.1 Oscillospiraceae bacterium | reverse complement strand
ATCCATGCAAGCCAGTTCGTCATCGATCAGGGAAAAGGTGTGCATCATCTCAATGGCGCAAGCGGCAGGAAGAGCGCTTTCGTAATTCCCTCCGCATACTTTTCCGAATTCAAGGGCAAGAGCAGGACGTATCCTCTTTCCCCCTGCTTTTAAGCTGTATCTCATAGCCTCAAAAAGCCGACTTTGCTTAAGTTTCGGAAAGTCAGTATATTTGTCTAAAGCATTATCCACAAGGTCTTTATAAAAAGACATCTGCTCGTCAAAGGTCATTATTCCGTTTTCTCCAATGCTATTTTTGCTTCGTCTATACTTTTTTTGCAGATCTCCACCAGCTTATTGGCTTCGCCGTAAAGCTCAACCGCGTTTTTAAGTGTGATCTCGGGATTTTCCATTTGCTCCGATATTTCGTTGAGCCTTTTTATAGCTTTCTCAAAGGTCATATCCTTGTTTTCCATTTTATTAACTCCCTAATTCTTTATTGTGTTATCAAAGCGTTTATCTCGCCATCGGAAAGCTTTATTTTGATCTTATCGCCCTCTTTAAGCGAGTTTACCGAGATTATTGCGGCATTATCCTTAAATACGATAGAATATCCTCTCTCCAATGTTTTGAAAGGATCAAAGGCGTCTACCAGTTCGGCTGTATTTTTCAGCTGCATTTCCTTTTTCGATATCAGATTAGCAAAATCTTTTTTGATAAGCGCAAAGGATCTGTTCAGATTTTTTTCGTCGGATTCTATTTTATTTTTTGGGTGGAACAGCTCAATGTGCGAAAAAACATTGTTCATCTGCATTTCGCCTGCCGCTATTCTATCCAGCGCCATTTCCCTTATGCGGTCTCTTTTCGCTTCGAGCCTGTTCATTATATCATTTATATCGGGAACGGCGATCTCAGCCGCAGCACTGGGTGTAGCCGCTCTGACATCTGCCACAAAATCGGAAATGCTGAAATCTATCTCATGACCCACAGCGGAAATGGTGGGGATTTTGCTGGCAAAAACCGCTCTTGCTACAACTTCGGCATTAAATGCGGACAAGTCCTCTGCCGAACCGCCGCCTCTTCCGAAAATGATCAAATCGCAGCCGCTGTCCTGTGCTTTATTTATTCCGTCAGCAATAGACTCGGGAGCCTCCGCCCCCTGAACAAGAACGGAAATAAGCTTTACCTTTACAAAAGGATACCTCCGCGACAATACGTTCATAATGTCCTTTATTGCCGCGCCTGTTTCCGAGGTAACTACACAAATCGATCTCGGAATCTCGGGCAAGGGTCTTTTCTGCTCAAACAAGCCTTCTTCATTCAGCTTGTTTTTCAGCTGTTCGAAGGACAGCGCGCCGTCGCCGACGCCCTCCTCCTGATCAATGCTGTATGCGTAAAGCTGACATACTCCGTCGCGCTCATAAAACTGAACGGCACCGGTCACAACAACATTCATACCGTTTTCAAGCGTTATATTCAGTTTTTCAGCATAGCTTCTGAACATGACCGCCTTGATTGACGCGGAATCGTCACGAACGGAAAAATAAATATGTCCCGATGTATGATATTTTAAATTTGATATTTCCCCTCTGACGGAAATATTCTGAAGGTCTTTGTCACCTTTCAGCATCAGCGCAAGCCTTCTGTTGATCTGAGAAACCGTTACTACCAAAGCCATATTACTTACCAAGATCCTTATAATATGAATTAAGAACGCCGTTTATAAAAGCCTTATCGTTATACGCCCCATATGCCTTTGACAGCTCTATGGCCTCGTTTATGGAAACCTTCGGCGGAATCTTTTCATTTTCATAGGTAAGCTCATAAATGCTTATCCTTAAAATGGAAAGATTGACCTTTGATATTCTCGCTACCGATCTTGACGGACTGTACTTTCCAATAACGGCGTCGATGTCCTCTTTTTTGCTCCATACATTTTCTGCAAGCTTCATGACCGCATTGTTTACAGGCATCTCAAACTCTTCCGAGGTACACTCTGCGATCTCTTCCGCGGTCTGCCCCGTAAGCTCCATTTGAAATAAAATTATGAAAGCTGCTTCTCTTATTTCGTGTTTTGTCATTATTTTCTCCGATGTATACTATATTAAATGTTATTTACTTTTTATTTATTAAGCTGAATTCCGACAATATTCACATTTACCTTTGAAACAGGAATACCTGTCATATTCTGCACTGCCGATTTAACGCTGTCCTGAACGGCGGAAGCCACATTGACCGCTTTAGAACCCTGAAGCGTTATAATGGAAACGGTAATAGCAGCTGCTTCCTTGGATAGCGAGACTTGTACAGGAGAGGTAAAAATAGATGCGATCCCCTTTTTTGACTGTGGAACCATTAGCTTTCCGTTTTCCACAGCCACTCCCGATATTTCCGTTGCCGCAAGCTCGGCGATCCTGACTATTACATCATTTGATACTCTTAGTTCTCCCGTTGAATTGGATACCTTCCTGTCCATTGCATGCCCTCCGTTATCCGTATTTGAAAAAATATTGCAAATTTCGATCATTTATGATATACTATATTTAAAATAAAGCGTATTCTCACCATTACATACTCTGCAAATATTATATCACACATTAAAAAAATAAACAACAGTTTTAGAAAAATTTGTTAAAAGTATTGACAGATAAAACAAATTGTGCTAAAATAATTACGCCGCTTGTGTAGGGCTTTTTTAAGTGTGTTCTTTTGTAAATTTTTATGCAGAAGCTGCACCGCCTTTTCCGAATAGGAATAGGGGAAACCTCCCCCAAGAATTTATTTCTTAACATAGCGAGTAATTGAAAGAAGGTAAAAAATATGTACGCAGTAATTGAAACTGGCGGAAAGCAGTACCGTGTATCCGAGGGCGACGTAATTTTCGTTGAAAAGCTCGGAGTTGAGAGCGGTGAAGTTAATTTCGACAAGGTAGTAATGGTAGGTAAGGACGACGGTGCAGTAGTTGGCGCTCCCTATGTAAACGGAGCAAGCGTTACCGCTTCCCTCCTGAAAAACGGCAAGGGAAAGAAGATCAGCGTTTTCACCTACAAACCTAAGAAGGGCTCCAAGAGAGCTAAGGGTCACAGACAGCCTTACAGCCAGGTAAAGATCGAATCTATCAAAGCTTGATCGACCTAAGTATGGTTAAGGCAAATTTCTACCGTAAGAATGGTATGTATTGCGGATTTATCATTTCGGGACACGCAGGCGGTAAATATGGACAGGATATAGTCTGCGCAGGCGTCAGCTCTGCTGTAATGCTTACCCTGAATACGATAACCGATTTCTTTTCAAGCGATGCTGATGTTAGGGTCGAAGAAAACAAGGTCGGTCTGAGGCTGAAAGATCCGCAAAAGGACGACAACGCAAGGGCTTTGATATTTTCTTTGGAAAATCATTTAAAGCTGCTGTCCGAGGAATACGGCGGCATAGAGGTTGTCGTTAAAGAATCCAAACAAGGATCCGAATAATTAACCGAATAAGATTTTGGAAAGGAAGATTATCATGTTGAAATTAAGTTTACAGTATTTCGCTCATAAAAAAGGTATGGGTTCCACCAAAAACGGCCGTGACAGCGAGTCCAAGAGATTGGGCGTTAAGCGTTTTGACGGACAGTTCGTTCTTGCAGGCAATATCCTCGTAAGACAGAGAGGAACAAAGATCCACCCCGGCAATAATGTAAAGAAGGGTTCCGATGATACCCTCTTCGCTACAATTGACGGTAAGGTAAAATTTGAGCGCCTTGACAAGGATCGCAAAAAGGTAAGCGTTTACGCTGACTAATCAGAAATTTAGGGCGGACTTATTATCCGCCCTTTTGTTTTTTGTGATTTAGCGCGGTGAAATAGGTTGTCTTTATATGATAAAAGATCCACCGCAAGTCATAAGTATAAAGAGCATTTAAAGGGAAAAATATGTTTGTAGATATAGTTAGAATATCGCTTAAAGCGGGCAACGGCGGAAACGGCGCAGTCAGCTTTTACCGTGAAAAATATGTAGCGGCGGGAGGCCCTGACGGCGGAAACGGCGGCAGAGGCGGCTCTATTTTGTTCAAAGCCGACACTAACCTTTCCACCCTGATAGATTTCAGATATAAGCGAAAATACACTGCCCAAAACGGCGAAAACGGCAGAGGAAAAAGGTGCAGCGGAAAAGCCGCCCCCGATACCATTATATCTGTACCCAAAGGAACCGTTATAAAAGACAGTCAGACAGGAAGAATAATTGCGGATATTTCGGGAGACGAACCCGTAGTTGTGGCAAAAGGCGGCGCAGGGGGTAAGGGCAACATGAACTTTGCCACTCCCACAAGGCAGATACCCCGCTTTGCAAAGCCCGGCTATCCCGGAGAAAAGCTTGATGTCACCCTTGAATTGAAGCTGCTTGCAGATGTGGGCTTGGTGGGATTTCCAAACGTTGGAAAATCCAGCCTTATAAGCGTTGTAAGCGCCGCAAAGCCCGAGATCGCCAACTACCCGTTTACCACAATAACCCCTGTTTTAGGCGTTGTAAAAATGGACGAAAAGTCCTTTGTAATGGCTGATATTCCGGGGCTTATCGAGGGAGCAAGCGAGGGAGTTGGCTTGGGTCACGCATTTCTGCGGCACGTTGAAAGGTGCAGGCTTATACTCCATGTTGTTGATGTATCTGGAATAGAGGGCAGAGATCCCAAAGAGGATTTTGAAAAGATAAATTTGGAATTAGCAAACTTTTCCGAAGATCTTGCTCACAGACCCCAGATCGTTGCTGCCAACAAAGCGGATATTGCCACAGAGGAGCAAATAGCGGAATTCAAAGCATTTATTGAAGAAAAGGGACTTCCCTTTTTCGTCATCTCCGCGGCTACCTCCATGGGAACGGAAAAACTTATGGAAAGAGTAGCGGCTGAGCTTGACAAGCTCCCTCCCCTGCTGAAATACGAACCCCAGCCCCTGTCACAGTTCGAGCTTGACCAAATAGAACTTGAAAAACACACCTACAAGGTCGAAAAGCTGGACGACAATTTCTATGAGGTTACAGGAGAATTTCTTCTGCCCATACTCAACTCCGTCAATATGGAGGATTACGAAAGCATTCAGTATTTACAGCGTGTGCTTCGTTCCAGCGGAATTATTGACGAGCTGGAAAAACAGGGAGTGCAGGAAGGTGACACGGTGTCAATATACGACTTTGAATTTGACTATGTCAGGTAAGCTATGAGAGTTTTAACGAAAAAAGAAGCAAAGGAATACAGCCCCACCGCTCTTGCTTTTTACGGCGACTGTGCTTGGGAAAACTTGGTCAGGCGTACTTTGGTTGAAAAAGGCAATGCCCCCTCGGGCGAGCTTCATTCCCGTTCGGTGGAAATGGTGAGAGCGTCATTTCAGTCCTCTGCTGTTGATCTTATTGAAAAAAGCTTTACAGAGGAAGAGGCGGATATTTTCAAAAGAGGAAGAAATGTCAGTGGAATATCCGTGCCCAGGTCCTCGAATCCGAGAGATTATCACCGCGCAACAGGGCTTGAAGCTCTGTTTGGATACTTATTCCTTATCGGCGAATATGAAAGAGCAAATGAATTGTTTGAGGTAGTTTGGAATGAAAAACAAGGAAAATAATCAAAAAGAAAAAAGGGAAAAAACAGTAAGAACTCCCCAAGAGAAAAAAGCGGCTGCCAAGCATTTGGTGATCGATCTACTGCTGATCTTTGTCGGCAGCGTGGTTTATTCAGCAGGTATCCACTGCTTTTCTGCGCCTTATGATATTGCGCCTGGAGGAGTTGCAGGTATTTCCACACTTATCAGCGCGATTACGGGATTTAATAATATAGGTCTTTTATACGGTATTATCAATGTTCCTTTGGTAATAATCGGTTTGATCTTTTTGGGAAAAAAGCTGATGTTAAAAACTCTGTATTCCGTTGCGATCGTAACCTTTGCCACCGACTACGGCTTGGCATTCATTCCTGAATATAAGGACGGAAATCCTCTGCTGGCAGCTATTTTTGCAGGAGTTTTGTTTGGTATAGGCTTAGGCGTTATATATCTTCGTGAAGGCACCTCCGGCGGAACCGATATTATCAACAAGATCATTAACAAAAAATTCCCCCATATCAGCTTGGGCGCGGCAATGCTCGGTACCGATGCTGTGGTCATCTGCGCATCAATGTTTGTATTCGGCACTATTGAAGCAGGTCTTTATGCAATAATCGCCATATTTATCTGCAGCAAGGTAATGGATATGATCATTTACGGCAGCTATGAGGGAAAAATGCTGCTTATATTCAGTGATAAATACGAGACGATTTCAGAATACATTATGAATGAACTGAGCAGAGGAGTAACTTGGTTAAACGGAGAAGGCGCATATTCAAAAACAGACAAGCACATTATCTGATGAGCCGTAAAAAAAAGCGAGTATTCAAAAATCAAGCGCAAGGTCAAGGAGATCGACCCCAAAGCATTCATTATTATAACAAGCGCAAACGAAGTTTTAGGTGAAGGCTTCCAGGCAAATCAGTAAATTTTCGGGTAATAAGCTTTTATAGTGAAATACCCATAAAATCAGAAAAGGAGAAAATATATGTCAGGACATTCTAAATGGAGTACGATTAAAAGAAAAAAGGGTGAAAAGGACGGCGCAAGAGCCAAGATCTTCACCAAGATCAGCCGTGAGATCATAGTCTGCATCAAGGAACACGGCGCAGACCCCTCCAGCAACTCCAAGCTGGCAGCACTTATTTCCAAGGCAAAGGCAAACAATATTCCCAACGACAACATTGACCGTCTTATCAAGAAAGCGGCAGGCGAAGGTGATAAGAACAACTACGAAAACTGCGTATACGAGGGCTACGGTCCTAACGGCGTTGCAGTTATTGTTGACTGCCTTACCGACAACCGCAACCGTACCGCAGGCGAGATCAGACACTATTTTGACAAGTTCGGCGGAAATCTCGGTACAACAGGCTGTGTAAGCTTTATGTTCAGCCTGAAAGGTATTGTCGTTCTGGACAACGAGGACGAGGATATTGACGAGGACAAGGCTATGGAGGATATTCTCGAAGCCGGCGGCGATGACTTTTCCTTTGAGGAAGGCTGTGTAGAGATCACCACCGATCCCAATACCGTAAGCGAAGTTGCAGAAAAGCTCACACAAAAAGGCTACAAGGTTCTTTCCGCAGAGGCTGAACAAGTTCCCTCCACCTATGTTACACTTACCGATGAGGAGCATTTGAAGAAAATGAACCTTCTTCTTGAAGCGCTGGATGACAACGACGATGTGCAGAACGTTTGGCACAATTGGGAAGAAAACTGATTTTTTCAGCAGACATACATATTTAAGGAACTGTGTAAGCAGTTCCTTAAATTTTTAAGAAAAATGTAAAATATACTTGACATTAGGTAAAAGATATGATACAATTATCTCAAGATAGGAGATAAGATATGCCAAAAAATCTAAAAATGAAGGCTGCAAGAGCAGCAATGGATCTGTCGCAGGAGCAGCTTGCAAAAAAGGTAAGTGTAACAAGACAAACTATAAGCGCTGTGGAAAACGGTGATTATAACCCCACTATCAACCTTTGCGTGGCAATCTGTAAGGCGCTTAACAAAACCTTAGACGAACTTTTTTGGGAGGAGGAAGAAAAATGAGTTTAAAATCCTTTGACAAGTTTTGTGAAGATATGATTTTGGGAAAGGGCGGTTCGGAAAAAGAGATTTTTGACGAGCGGCAGAATCAGGTGAGGACTAAGCTTACTATTGAAGCTTTGGTAGTGTATATTGCTTCTGTACTTGTTAATTCCTTTATTATGGAAATGTTTTATCAGTGGTGTGAAAGCTTCTGCATACCTATGGTTCTTTTGGCGGCAATTTGCTATCTTTACTGGATAGTCAGAAATGCAGTTAAGGGATCCTTATTTGGAGTGAAGGGTACACGCAGCGCAAAATATACTGCATTTATTTTGATGCTTGAAAGCTTCCTTTTTGCATTTAAATATATATTTCCTATTCTTGAAAGTGAACAGGGGTATTTCTTTTCAGAGGGCAAAGCTACAAATGATTTTATTTGTGCGATTACTTTTGTAGTGATTTTTATCAGCGGTATAATGATTTTTGCACTTGCCAAAAAGTATGATAAAAAGATGCAAGAGTAATTACATCAGAAAATATTAAAAAGCGGTCAGTGCCTTAAACACCAACCGCTTTTAAATTTAATCACAACATCTCATAACCGTCACTAACAGCAACCATTCTGTCAAAATCCTGAAAAAACAAATTCTGATTTTCCTCAGTAAATCCAAAGAAAACCCCTTCCCTAACGCAGAAAAGCTTATTCTGCAAAAAGTTAAGTATAAAAGCCTGATCCGTTTTTTGGAGCTTTCCTTTAAGATAATACTTTTTCTTATTGCGATCTACCACAACAATATCATAAGAATTTACCACAGAAATAAACATTATCTGCCCCGTTGTGACATGGGGATAGATCCACACCACATCATTTATAGGCAAGGCAAAAAGCTGATTCTGAACTGCTACCAACGCCTCCGAGGTAACTCCAAAGCCCTCTGTTTTTTCCACAGCATCAATTTCATTGTTAAGCCTTGCAAGCCCACTTTCGGAAAAATGCGACAAGGATCTTTTGGCGGTATTTCTCCTTTGGAGCCATACTACCGAAAACACAGCAGGCAATAGCAGGAAAAACAGAATGTTGTAGTTATTGGTATACAGTATCTGAAGTACAGAAGCAATAATTCCGCCAATCGCTAACACAATAAAAACTATGATCCAAGGCTTTACGCTTTTGGAGTATATTCTCTTCAGATTTTTATAAGGCTGAATAATCTTCATTTAGCACTTCCCTGCTCCTTAACGGTGCTTTTCGATCCACATCTCAATGGTATCATTGATAATGTTCAGTGTCCTGATCCTGCCGTACTTCTTGTCGTTGTTCTCAATAATATGCCAGGGCGCAAAGTCGGTAGAGGTCTTTTGCAGCATTTCATTGACTGCAACCTCGTACTGATCCCACTTATCCCTGTTACGCCAGTCTTCGTCCGTTATCTTCCAGCGCTTTTCGGGAGTATTCATACGGTCGTTAAAGCGGCGCAGCTGCTCTTCCTTATCAATGTGCATCCAGAATTTCAGCACTAGAATTCCGCTTTCGTAAAGGTTGTTCTCAAATTCGTTGATCTCCTGATAAGCAGCTCTCCAGCGCTTTTCCTCGGTTATTCCCTCTAACCTTTCAACCATAACTCTGCCGTACCAAGTCCTGTCAAAAATAACTACATGACCTGTTTTGGGAACATGCTGCCAGAAGCGCCACAAGTAATGACGGTTCAACTCGCGGGGTTCCGGTGCGGCAATAGGAACAGCCTCAAATCCTCTGGGATCAAGAGCGGAGGCAATCCTTCTTATAGTACCTCCCTTTCCCGCAGCGTCCCAGCCCTCAAAGCAAATAACAACAGGCAGCTTTAATGCGTACAAACGCTGATGCAGCTTAGCCAAACGCTTTTGCTGCTTTTTCAGCTCCTCAGAATAAATATCCTCGCTCAATGACTTATCTAAATTTACCAAAGACAAAGGCGCTTTTGTAGCCATTGTAAAGATTTCCTTGGGAATTTTCCGCTTGGGAGCTTCGCCGATAGACAGTGGGCGGTTCATCAGCCTGTCGTCAACTGCCGCTATAATAGTTTTGAAAACCTCGCACACGGTGCGGTATTTGTTATCGGCATTTATAACGACCCAAGGGGCATTTTCGGTGTTGGTGTATTCCAGCATTTTATCATACTGAACAAAATACTTTTCATAGTTTCTGTTGCGTTTCAGGTCAAGATCGGAAACGCGCCAATTAGTGCTTTTGCTGTCCAGCAGCTTTTTGAAACGGCGTTTTTGCTCATCTCTATCTATCTGTAGGAAAATCTTAATAATAAGATAGCCGTCATCGGTAAGCTGACGCTCAAATACGTTTGCCATATTCATGCGCTCCACCATATCCTCTTCCTTAAGACCTTCCTCCAACACTGCGGGAACTATCTCCTGATACCAGCTTCTGTCTAAAATACACAACTTTCCTTTTTCGGGGATATTATTCCAAAACCTGTGCATTAAGGGCATACGCTTTTCCGATTCAGTGGGCTTTACTGTGGAATAGACCTTATAGGAGCGGGGATCAAGGCAGTTGATAGTCTTGCTGATAACATAGCCCTTTCCCGATGCGCCCCAGCCCTCAAAAGCGATTATTACCGGCAGCTTTTTCTCTTTTATCTCCTGCTCTAACTTTCTCATACGGGCTTTAAGAGTCTCGGCCTGCGCTTTATAGGTGTCCTTATCATCTATAAAAATTTCCCTTTGAATTATTCTGTCTAACATTGCTGTATTCCTTTCTATAAATATGTTCTCTTGTTCAAAAAAGCCGGCAAAAGATGTCGGCTTTTTTATTGACTTATGCTTGTTTTATACAGATGCGCGCTTTCCTACAAATACAGGATAGCTTTCTGTTCCGCCTATGCTGCGGTAGTTGCCGATAAGAACCTGTTTATCGGTGATCACGTAGTTCATCTCGCATTTTTCACCCACAACGGTGTCCTGCATAAGTATGCAATTTCTTACTACTGCGTTTTTACCTACCTTAACGCCTCTGAACAGTACACTGTTCTCAACAGTGCCCTCGATCATACAACCGTCAGCCACGATAGAGTTCTTGCACTTTGCGTCCAAGCCGTACTTTGCGGGAGCTTCGTCACGAACCTTTGTGTAAATAGGATCATCGCTGTTAAACAGCTCCTTGCGAACGTTGGGATTCATAAGCTCCATATTTGCGGAGAAGTAGGTCTTTATGCAGTCGATCTGTGCGGTATATCCGTCAAAGCGGTAGCCGTAAATATTAAGCTCGGGAAGCATGTGCTGAAGAACGTCAACCTCAAAGCTATACATATTCTTGCCTGCTTTTTCGATAACAAGATTCTGCAAAAATTCCTTCTTCATCAAGAACATATTAAGGCTTACATTATGCTCACCACTGATCTCGGGACGAACAAGAACATCATATACCTTGCCCTGATCGTTTACACTGAGCAGGGTCTTGGTTTTGGAGCGCTCGGAATCGCAAACCATTTTGGAATATACAACGGTGATGTCTGCGCCTGTCTGCTCGTGATTTTCAAGAACCTTTTTATAGTCTATGTTGCAGATAACATCAGTATCACTGATAAGTATGTATTCCGCGTCGGAGTAACGCAAAAAGTCGATTACGCCTGCAAGAGCTTCCAATCTTCCTCTGTAAAGACCGCCGTTGATGTGACCGTAAGGAGGAAGCAGATGAAGTCCGCCGTTCTTTCTTGACAGATCCCATTCAGCACCCGAGCCGAGGTGATCGATAAGTGACTGGTAGTTAGCCTTGGTAACAACACCTACTGTGTTGATACCGCTGTTTACCATATTGGAAAGAGTGAAATCTATAAGTCTGTATCTTGCGCCATAGGGTACGCTGCCCATTGTACGCAGCTTAGTGAGATCGGAAATTGTGCTGTCATGCATATTCGCAAAAATCAAACCCAGCACATTAGACATATTAGCCATAAGAATTAAGTTCCTTTCTTGTTTGTGTTATAGGTCAGAACTTGTTCCAATCATATTAGAACATGTTCTCTGATATGTGCCGGTCAAATTGATTCGGAAACCATAGCCTTAGCCTTGATGACCGTGTCGTCGCTGACATTTACCTTATGTCCGACTACCGCAACACCCCATGTATCCTTGTCTACAATGGTTTCAGGACGAGCGCCTACATGAACCTTTTCACCGATAACGCAGTCCTCGCCAACAATAGCATATTCGATAACGGCGTCCTTTTTGATGACGGTATTAGGCATTATGATACTGTCGCGAACCACCGCGCCCTCTTCAATAACTACGCCCGAGAACAGAATGGAGAAATCAACTGTACCGAAAATATTGCAGCCTTCGGCAACCATTGAGTTTTCTATCTTGCTGCTTGGACCTGCATAATGAGGGGGCATTACAGGGTTACGGGAGAATATCTTCCAGTTATTGTCGTAAAGGTTGAGAGGAACATTAGGATCAAGACAGTCCATATTTGCTTCCCACAAGCTGTCGATAGTTCCTACGTCCTTCCAGTAATGATTGAAGGGATATGCAACCATTTTGCACTTATCTTCAAGCATTGAAGGAATGATGTTCTTACCGAAGTCCTTTGTAGCAGTTTCGTCCTTTTCGTTTTCGATAAGATACTGCTTAAGCACCTTCCAAGTGAAGATATAAACGCCCATTGATGCAAGATTGGATTTAGGCTCTTTGGGCTTTTCCTCAAATTCGGTGATAACGTGTTCGTCATCAGCGGTCATGATACCGAAACGGCTTGCTTCCTCCCAGGGCACTTCACGAACTGCGATAGTTGCGTCTGCGCCTGTTTTCTTGTGGAAATCAAGCATTTCGCTGTAATCCATTTTGTAAATATGGTCGCCGGAAAGAATAGCAACATATTCGGGGTTGTATCTGTCAACGAAACTCATATTCTGGTAAATTGCGTTTGCAGTACCTGCATACCAGCTTTTGCCGGAAGCGGTTTCATAAGGTGGAAGAACATGAACTCCTCCGTGAGTACGGTTAAGACCCCAAGGCTGACCGTTTCCTATGTATTCACTCAATACAAGGGGCTGATACTGTGTGAGAACGCCTACTGTGTCTATTCCCGAATTGATGCAGTTAGACAGGGGGAAGTCGATAATTCTGTACTTTCCTCCGTAAGGCACTGCGGGTTTTGCCATATCCTGTGTCAGAGCATAAAGTCTGCTGCCCTGTCCGCCGGCTAAAAGCATCGCGACGATTTCCTTTTTTACATGGTTCATAAGCTTGCCTCCGATTTATTTTTTTAATTTTGACAGAATATAAAGAATTGTTCAGAAAAATAAGCTGTATAAACTGTCTTGAATATTTTTGCCGATAGAAATTATTTTGTGGTTTTTTTCACCTTGTGAGAATGTTCAGCAGGTTTTTCCGACTTTGCGGTTTTTTCTTCTTTTTTCGCCTTTTCCTTTGACGCCTTCTTCTCATCGTCCTCGGGTGTGCGGATATTCTTTGCTTTAAAGAACATTGCGGACATAGGAGCGATCTTTATTGTAATGGAATAGGCCTCACCGTGCATTGGAGTGTTCTCGGCTTTGACTGTTTTATTAGTAAGTCCCTCTCCGCCGAACTCGGGCTTCTCGGTGCTGAATATCTCCTCATAGTCTGCATAGTAAGGTACACCGAAGCTGTACTCTTCATGCTGCCTGGGCTGGAAGTTGCAAACTACTACGATCTCCTCGCCCTTTCTATTGAATCTGCGGAAAACGATAACGGAATTTTCGTTATCATCGCTGCTTATCCACTTAAAGCCGCTCCAATCGCTGTCTGCCTCCCACAATTCCTTATGGTCGAGATAGAATTTGTTAAGAGCTTCAACATAAGCCTGATGCTTTTTATGCTCTTCAAACTGCAAAACGTCCCAGTCAAGTCCTGTCTTGTAGTTCCATTCCTTAAACTGCGCGATCTCCTGACCCATAAAGTTGAGCTTCTTTCCGGGGTGAGCGGTCATATATGCAAGGAATGTACGGAGTGAAGCAAATCGCTTGTCGCGGGGTCCGCTCATCTTATCAAGCATTGAGCATTTTCCATAAACAACTTCATCATGAGATATAGGAAGTATAAAGTTCTCGGAAAAAGCATAGTAGAACGAGAATGTCAGCATATTGTGGTGATAAGGTCTGTAT
>JAAVIE010000035.1 GCA_014799325.1 Oscillospiraceae bacterium | reverse complement strand
TTTCACTCGCACAACTCCCCGAAAAGCGGGCTTTTACTCGCACAGCTTCCCGAAAAGCGGGCTTTCACCCGCGCAACTTCCCGAAAAGCGGGCTTTCGCTCGCACAGCTTCCTGAAAGGCAGGCTTTCGCCCGCACAGCTTCCCAAAAAGCGGGCTTCTCCCCGCACAACTTCCCCAAGAGAACCCCAAATCAGCGCACCCCACCCCTAACAAAAAACCAACCCAAACAAGTTACACTTTTGTAAATTTTGCGACAGGTGTAACTTTTTTTGTGACACTTTTAGCAAAATCACCAAAAAATCACTTAAATGAGAAAAATTTTTGGTTTGATATTGTGAAAATTTTACTTTTGTGCTATAATGTATGTGGGTCAGTGTCGGCAGTTTTGAGAAAAGGCACTGTTCTTTGACCCCAAAAAATCATGCGGAGGTAATTAAAGTGGCTATTTTCAAATATACCGCCACGGATCTCAGCGGAAAAACCGTTCACGGCAAGGACAGCGCCGAGGATAAGGTAGCCCTTGCCCAGAAGCTGAAGGACAAAGGCTTGTTCCTCTCCAGCTTCACCGAAGAAAAGGAAAAGCAGAGAGACGCAAAGACCAAGTTCAAAACAAAAGACCTGGCTTTCTTTTCCCGCCAGATAAGCACCATGCTCACTTCGGGTATCAGCCTTGTAAAAGCGCTGTCGATCCTGATGTCACAGGAGGAGGACAAGAAGAAAAAATCCCTCCTGTCCGAGATCTACGACGACGTTCAAAGAGGTAAATCCTTCTCCGAAGCCCTCACAGCACAGGGAACAGCCTTCCCCAATATGTTTATCAGCATGGTTTCGGCAGGTGAAAGCTCGGGTAACCTTGACCTTATCATGAACCGTCTTTCCAGCCATTACGACAAGGAAAACAAGACCAACAACAAGATCAAGAGCGCTATGAGCTATCCTATGATTTTGGGTATCATCATGGTGGTCATCGTTATTGCGCTGTTCGTGTTCGTAATGCCGTCCTTTGCAGCCATGTTCACCAACCCTGACGACATTCCTGCATTTACACAGCTTTTGCTTGACATAAGCGATTCTATGGTAAAATTCTGGTACATATACATCGCGGTCGTCGTAGTATTGGTGTTCGTGGTAAAGACTGTCAAAAAGCTTCCTGTTGTCAAGCTGTGGTGGGATAGGACAAAATGCCGCATTCCCAAGGCAGGAAAGCTCATCTGCACCATTTACACCTCCCGCTTTGCCCACACCATGAGCAACCTTTTTGCTTCCGGTATGGGAATGGTGGAGTGCATACAGAAGTCCGAGCAAGTTCTTGACAACGCCTACATATCGCAGCAGTTTGAAACTGTAGTTGAAAACGTAAAGCAGGGCGAGGCCCTCTCAACTGCCATTGCCCGTACAGGCATATTTGACGGCGTATTTACCTCGGTAATACTGGTAGGCGAGGAGTCGGGTACTCTTGACGACATTCTGGAGAAAACCGCCGACTACTACGATGATGAAGCGGACACCGCCATAAACAAGCTCACCGCCATGCTCCAGCCTTTGATGATCATGGTAATGGGCGTGTTGGTATGCGCGATTCTGCTTGCGATCTACCCCGCAATGTACGGAGCAATGAGCAATATTGCTTAATAAAAGCAGCTTCGTCAATACTCAAAAAATAAACCGAAAGGAATAAAATAAAATGCTTTCACTGGACTTTACCGACCGTCAGGTCAAAATGGTCCGCGGCTCCCTTATGGGCAGCAAGATCCGTATAATTCAGGTAGAGACCCTGAATCTTCCTATGGGACTTATCGAAAACGGATTTGTTGCAGACGTTCCCATGCTTGCGGGCGAACTGCTGGAATTTCTCCAGACCAAGGACATCAAGGAAAAGGATATCATTGCGGAAATAGGCTCAGGACTTATCCTCCACAAGGAACTGATCCTCCCCAAGCCAAAGAGCCTGAAAAACGCCAACGTCATTGAAACGATGATCAAGAGCAACATGAACATCAGCAACGACTACAACGTTTCCTACAATATAGCTGATGAGACCGAGGACGAAAACAAGAACCCCATGATCAGAGTGCTTGCCACCGCCGTTCCCCAAAGACTTGTTGACGGCTACACAAGACTTTTCTCTCATTTGGGTCTTTCCCTTAAATCGCTGTTTGTCAGCTCCAACTGTATTTCAAGATTGGTTGAGAACAGCCAGAAGCTGCTGAATCTGTCTCCCCTGATGATGGTTCAGGTGGAATATGACTTTATCAGCACCAACCTGTACAGCAACGGACGCCTTGTGCTTTCAAGACGTGTCAGCATAGATGCGGAGGAGATCGGCGGAGATTCCGACGCGTTGGTTCAGACCGTATACGACAACGTATTCAGAATGATCCAGTTTATGAACAGCAGACCCGATTCCCAGCCCCTGAAGGAGATCACCTTCTACGGCAAGATCCCCGACTTTATCATGCTGTCCAACGCAATGTCATCATTCAATACATCAACACATGTTTTAAGCTCCCCCGGCAACGTTGTGGCGTTCTGCGAGTTTGACTTTGCGGAATATGCAAACCCGATCGCCGCATACTTCAAGCCCAAGAGCGACTACGACCGCATAGACCTGCTGAAATCCGGCGCTGCCAAGGAGAAAAAGCCTGCCAATTACTACGGACTTATCCTTGTGGCAAGCCTGCTGATCTCCTGTGCGGCAGTGGGCGGCGCTTACTTCATGTTCAACATGACCAACAATAACCTGAAATCGCAGATCGAAGCAAGACAGAACGAAATTACGGCTGCTCAGGCAAGAGTAGACGTGCTGAACCAGAAGATCGCCCGTCTTAACAGTATTGAGACGTACAGCAACAACGTCCAGATGGCAAAATACCTCTTCGACTTCCAGCCGACCATAATCACGGAAATTCTTGACAAGCTCGAAGAACCCCTCACCGACGGAATGAGCATCACCGGCTCCGTATCCATCAGCGGTTACAGCGTAAGCGTTTCCTACAAATGCAAAGCTGACAACCAGCCCTCGGAATATGTGAGAGCCCTTATGGAGCAGGGATATTTTGAGAATATCTCCTACCACGGCTATTCAGGCTCGCAGGTGGGCAACAACGGCGATATGGAATACACATTCAGCCTGTCAATGCTTTTAAAGGGAGGCAACGGATATGAAGTTGAGTAACAAGGAAAAAATCATTCTTGCCGTATTTCTGGCAATAGCGATCCTTGCCGCGGGATTTTTCCTTTTGGTAAAGCCCGAGTACGACAGGATAGAGACCAACAAAAACTCTCTCAAAGCGGCTGAAGATCAGCTCCAGAGCATGTATCAGGTCCTTGCAAGAGAAGAGACTATAGATGGAGAGATACAAGCCGCCTTCGACAAAGCCAACGCTTTTGCGCCTTACTTCTACGACGATCTCACCATACTTGACGCAGACGAGCTTACAAGACAGATACTGAAAGACGCCAACATGTCTACCAAGGGTCTGTCTATCGGAGATTTCACCACCTCCACCCTTACAGTAAGCGATTACGTTGACACAATAGTTACATATCCCTTGAAGGAATATTCCGGCTACATTCCCGATACAGGAATAGATTTCAGCCAGTTCTCCATAGAGTACGACGAGGACGGCAATATAAATGTACCCGACGAGCTTAAAGACGTGATGAAGGACTACATCAACGCCCTCCTCACCACCCAGAGCCAGACCATAGGTTCTATCTCCGTAAGCCTTACGGTAGAGGGAACAAGAGAGAATTTCTTAAAATTCCTTGACTACATAGCAGGCCTGGAGAAAGCCACCTACATACCCAGCGTTTCCATTTCCTACACCACAGGAAACGAAGAGGCACAGCAGCCTGCAGCTCCCGCAAATGCCGACGAAAACGGAACGGAAGGCGCAGAGGGCGCAGAACAGCCCGCCCAGCAGCCTGCCAACAACGAGACCCAGGTAGGCGCAAACTCTGAGATCTCCATGGGCATCACCATTACATACTACTGTGTAAAGCCCTTGCAGGAGGAGACCACCGCAGCTGAGGAAGAACCCGAGACCCAGCCCGAAGGCGAAGGCGGGGGAGAGGAACAGCAGGCGTAAGCGGAACCTCAAAACTAAAACAAACTATAACAAAATGGTGCATTATCTGTACGGTGTAAAAACGCCGTACAGAATTTGTGCCTTATGATTACTTGAAGATAATTTTAAAAATAGGATAGGAAGCTCTGACGGAACACACATTACAGTTTACAGTAAGAATTACAAAAACCCCCGACAGAATTTTGCAATATTGCATTTCTTTTTTTGATAGTATTTTTGGAAAAGACGAAACAGTAAAAACAGAATATTAAGTTTGAAAATAATTGCTTTGATCTTTAAGGAGATCAGAGAAGCAAAAAAATAAACAGGTTCCGCCAAGGCAAAAGGCGGAGAAAGGAAAGGATCTTATGGGAAGATTGCTTGGTAGGCTGCGGAATAAAAGGGGCAGCGTGCTTTTTCTTGTAGTAATGGTGATGTCGCTTTTGATCATTGCGGCGTCGGCTACAATCTATATTGTTAATAACCAGCAGAGCGCGACCGTTATTCGGTATAACAGTGAGCAGAGTTATCAGTCGGCGGTGTCTGTAAACAATACAATTTCATCTTATATAGACGGTTATCTTAAACACATTACAAGCAATAATAACGGCGATATCAGCGGGTATGAAAACACCATAGTCGGAAAAATGATGACTATGGGAATCGGAGAAAGCTCCAGCATCACCAGCGAGGTTGACCTTTCAAAAATGGGAATGGGCATTACCAATGTTACTATCAAAAAGGTCGACGAAATGCAGGAAGGCGAAAAGAAAAGCCATATTTATGAGATATCAGCAGAAGCGACAGTAAATGGTGAAACTGTAAAGGTTACACAGGTAAAAAAGATTCTCACAGGTCCTACTGAATATTTTACAAGATTTTTGACAAGTACAGGTAACAGAGGTGAAGATGTTACCTTTGGTTCGTATATGATTTTGAGTGAAGTATATTTTGAAAATGAATTTAGTGTTATTGGTGCTTCCGCTGCTACAAGAATGACAGATTCTTTGTATTCTTCTGGCACATTACTTGTGGGTGGAATACAGTATGGTGTAAAAAAAGACAGTGAACCATACGAAACTGCTGTTGCAAAGAATTTGCTGTTGTCAAATTCAGGTCAAAACTTTATGAGCAAGGGCGGCAATGTTTATGTTGGTGAAAATTTTGAAACATTGGACGATAAAGCAGGAGGAGATTCAGGTGTAATTATAGGCTTGGACGGTGCTGAACCATTAAATATATATGTTTTGGGTGATTGTACCCTTCATTCCGGAATTCTTAGTAATAATGTTAACCTTTATGTTAATGGAAACTGCTATATTAAATGTGCTACTGAAAGCAATCGTCCAAATGCAACAGATATTCGCGGGAAAATATATGTGAATAAGGATTTATACATTGAAAATGGAAGCGAAGCGAACAATTTTAATACGAGTAGCAGTGAACTCCATGTTAAGGGAAACGTTTATTTGAGTGGTACAGGTTCAATGGGTGCAAATGTTTTTGAATTTGGTGGAACCTTGACAGCAGATTCAACATGGGGTAATTTGGACGGAAGAACCAATACTGAAGGAATGTCCGATCCATTTAGCGAAGAAGAGGTTGGTAAAGTAAGTGCTTATATTTCCACATCTACTTCAAAAAATGATTACCAGACTTGGGATGCAGAGGGTTATTTTGAAAAATTGGAAAAAGAAGCGGAAGAAAATGGCACCCCAATGCCAGAAGTACATCCCGGACCTTTGTCACCGTCCGCAAGTGAATGGTCAAAATGGAGCGATGAAACCGAATGCATAATTAATCAAAACTGCATACTTTACCCTTCAGAAGGCTGGGCAGGCGGATGGACTGCTGTAAATATAATTATAGACGCAACCGAACAGGATATTTACATTAAGTTACAACCTTTAAGTGGAAGCAATGTATTTTCATTTGTTGATAAAGCTTCTGACGGCACATATTTCTCAACTTTAAACATTTTGATAAAGGGAAGTCACTCTGTTATATTCGTATTGCCTCATGATGTGGATTTTGTTATGCCAGCAAATACATACATAGGACATATTGGAATGGCATCAAAAATTACCGGAAAAACAGAAGAAGATTTACTTGTAAACAAAATGTGTATATTCTCTAACAGCTTTGGTTATGGAAAAAGAGGAGATGTTAGTGCGGCAAGCGGAGCGCCTGAATCAGGTGCAGTTAAAGAAGTTGACTCATGGTTTAAAAAATCAGTTGGAGTACCCAAAGTGCCCGATGGGTCTATGATAATTGATAGTACAATACTCACAGATCCAAATGTTCACAACAATATCTTCATAGTTACAAAGGGATCGCAAAATCAAATTGATTTCTCTAACGATTCTGCGTTTTGTGGATACATATATGCTCCAAATGCTATTCTTAGATCTAACAGCACCGCCGGATCAAAATTAGCATTTGTTGGTGGAATGATTGTGGGAAGCTACACCTATACAGACTTAAATGCAGCCCTTATGTTTACAATGCCTTGTGATTACGCTGACAACTATAAGCTTGATAAGAAAACTGATATAGTAAAGAAACTTATCCAAATTGCACAATCAGACAGCACAGAAACTCCAAGTAGCGGAGGAAGCAGTTCAACGGCAATTCAAGGCTACGAAACCATAGGCTATAAATAATTTCAAAAGAGGTGAGTTTTATGAAAAAAATAATCGATAAAAAGGGCTTTACACTTGTTGAGTGTATAGTGGCTATGGCTGTCCTTGCAATTATGTCGCTTCTTTTGACTATGATGCTGACTGTCGCTTTAAAAATTCACAACAGAAATATGACAGTAGAACAGGATATCGACAAACAAATTGCAAATATTGCAAGCAACAACAATAAGTCCGAAGAAAATAACAATAATTCTATTCAGTTTAATCAGGGCGGTGCTGTTATTGATTCCATTCCAAGCGATGGAACTGATAATCTTGAAGCTAAAAAGGATACTTTCAATGGCAGTGAAGTTAATATGGGTATATTGGACTATGATTTCAGCAAGTATACAGGCTGGAGCAGCGGAGGCGGTGAAACAACCGTTTACTGCACTGAGTGTAAAAAGAATTATAAATTAAGCGAGCTTATAGAAAACGGAACAAAGTGCCCCTTCGGTCATATTCTGGTAAAAGAGCAAAATATCGAAAAGGATAAAGTCAGAGGTGCTATTGATACGGATAAAATAAAAATTCACGTTGAGAAGGACACCTCGAAAACCGATACATATAATTTAACAATAACTATTGACACACTCAATTCTGCTTCTACTGAAAAGGCTCTGAAAATAACTCTGCCTGCGACTATTGAAAAAATAGATGCTCCAACTGCAAAAACAGAGGATTTCAGAGCATACATGATAACTAAAAATGCCGTAAGAATCGAACCTAAAAAGACCGGAACTAACTTGAGTTATACATTCTCATTTACAATTACTGATGCCAACTATGCAAAAGATTTCGTAAATGTTTCAAAGTATTTTACGGGTGTCGGAGACAGTAATGACGTATATATGTACAGAGTAGCCGGAACAGAAAGATTTAGTCCCAATCCTCAATAACGGATAAAATTCTATTGATAAAGTAATATCAAAATTTTGTTTTCCGCGAGGTGCATAAAATGATTATGAAATTAAAATATAAACGTATACTGAAGAAAAAAGGCGTAACCTTAGTAGAACTAATAGTGGTAATGGCAATTACAACAATAATTTTCGCTATTGCCATAGGTATGCTTACGCCCGTTACTAATCTGATGAACTCCATAAAGGGCAATGCCCACATGGACACCATTTGCGATACTGTCAACGAGTATATTAGATCCTCGCTGGACAAAGCAGTAGATGTAAGTATTCTTGTGTATCCTGACAGCACTGCCGATTATTGGGGTGGTTCTGATGATGATAAGAATTACATTGACGAAACTGACGCCAAGATTAAAGCGGCATGGAAAAAATTTTCGGAAGAATATAAGGAAGATGACGGTTATGTTCTCAAAGCTTTAGGAATCATGCAAAACTACAACAACGACTTCCGACTGTTTGATTTTGGTGAGGTTTCTACAATAGATATGTCATGGTGGGGCGGAGAAGCAGGTACACAACCAATCGTATTAAAATCTGAAAAAGACACCGATGAATCCGTTGGACAAACATTTTTGAGTTTGTTGGATTTCCGTGACGGAGGGGGTCGTAACCGTACATGGGAGGATCCAGTAAGAAGCGGGGTTAACGGAAACGAATTCGGAAAGTTTAGTCCTTTTAATGACGCTTTTTATAGCAATGGTGTTTTTGATAATGAAAATTACAGCTTACAGGTGGCATTTGAATCCGTTGCAGGTAATTTGGAGGACGGAAGTGCTGGCGGTGTAAATTATTTGACAATAAGCACTCAGATGTTCAAAAGAAACGGCGATAAATATACTGATGGCGTGGAAAACGTGACATATGAACCTGCAAATCAAGTGAAATCCATATCCTTTAAAATGCTGAATGGAAATGCGAAAATGGACACAGTATCCGGAGGAAAAATCAATAAAGTGGAGCTTGTCAATGGTGCTAAGCAAATAGTATCCGAAGGAAAATACGGCAGCAAAACCTTTAACGACAATGTCGTTATACTCTATGCTGTAAAAACCTTCAGCTAAACCACAACCGAAATCCACTTCTTGAATGTGAACATACTTGCATATAAAAATAAACGGTGGTTAAAATCCACCGTTTATAGATAATTTTGCTTTATCTCACAAGCGACAAATACCCCTCAATAATATCCCCGCCCCAAAGCAATCCGCAAGCAATACCCACCGACAGAAAAGGTCCAAAGCAAATAATATTAAGCTTAGTCTTAACCTTAATAACGACCCCCACAAGAGCCCCAAGAATAATACCGATCATAGCCGCAGGCACCACGCTCCAGCCCAGCAGCAGCCCTGCCGCCGCCATAAGCTGAACGTCGCCGCCGCCCATTGCTCCCAAAAAGCAAAGCACGGCGAAAGGTACTGCAACCACAGCCATACCGATAAGATGCTCATACCATGGCATATCCTTCACAAAAAAGGACAGCAGACCCAGCACGGCAATAACTATGCTGCAAGTATAAGGTATCTCCTTGCGGTCAATATCCCAAAGGCTCAACACGATAAGCACGGGGAAAAGCACGGCGGCAAAAGCCAGCTTTATGCTTATCCCAAGCACCAGGAACGCTGTCAGGTAGGAAAGTCCGCAGATCAGCTCAACTATCATATATCTGGGAGAAATTTTTTCGCCGCAGAAACGGCATTTTCCCCTCAAAAAAATCCAGCTGAGAATGGGGATAAGGTCGCGGTTAAGTATCTGCTTCCCGCAAGTCGTGCAGTGAGAACGACCCTTGACTATAGATTCCTTTATAGGAATACGGTAGGCGAGAACGTTTAAAAAGCTGCCTATGGTGCTGCCAACAATGAAAATAAAAACGGCAAACACCGCATATATAACACTATCCATATCAAAAACCTCTTTTAAGTATTTGCTGTACCTATTTTAACATTTTTTTGTGAGAATTTCAAGGACTTTATTTTTACATTGTAGTTTTATGAGAGAAAATACAAATAATATATATAATTTAATGAAAGAATAACGAAAGTAATCAGGAAAGGTCAGGATCAACGAATGAAAAGCTTACCCGTAGGACAACTTCTTGTAGAAGCAGGATTTATCAGTGACGACCAGCTAAGGGACGCTTTGGCAAGGCAGAAAACCGAATTTAACGGCGAGAAGATAGGCGAGATCCTTGTTAAATTGGGCTATGTCAGCGAAACGCAGGTTGCCAATGCTCTTGCCGAGAGACTTAAGGTTCCCTTTGTAGACATTGCCACAAAGAAGATCGACGCGGACGCAGTCAAGAAAATCCCCGAGGATATAGCAAGAAAATATACGGTATTGGCGTTCAGAGTTCAGAACGGAAGATTGATAGTCGCAACCAACGACCCGGTAAACTTCTATATCTTTGAGGAATTGAAGATAACTACGGGAATGGAAATTTACCCTCAGCTTGCCGCCAAGTCCGCCATAGTTGACGCCATAGACAGAGCATACTCGCAAAGCACCGCCAGTGACATCATGAACGACATCAATAAAGAATATGATGCCAACGAAGCACTTATGCAGGCGGAAGCGGCAGGCGCGGACGAAAGGATCGACAACGCCCCTGTTGTAAAGCTGGTCAATACTCTTGTGGAAAATGCCTACAGAAAAGACGCTTCCGATATCCACATCGAGCCCTTCAAGACCAAGACCCGCATACGCTTCCGTATCGACGGCGAACTGGTAGAGCAGATGTCGGTAAAAGCCAACGTACACAACGCCCTTGTTACCCGTATCAAGATCCTTGCGGGAATGAACATCGCCGAAAAGAGAATCCCTCTTGACGGACGTTACGGCGTTAGGATCGACGGCGTGAACCAGGATCTCCGTGTCAGCTCCATTCCTACCGTATACGGTGAAAAGGTGGTTATCCGTCTGCTGGCAACCGGCGACGAAAAGGCGAGAAAGATCACCGACCTGGGCATGACGGACTACAACTACGAAATGTTCAGCAGCATTCTCCGCTGTCCGCACGGCGTTTTGCTGGTAACCGGTCCTACCGGTTCAGGTAAATCCACCACACTGTACGCCGCCCTGGGTGAGCTTTCCAAGCCTAACGTAAACATCGTTACCGTTGAGGACCCTGTGGAAAAGAAAATGGACGGCATAAACCAGGTACAGATCAACGACAAGGCAGGCATGACCTTTGCCGCCGCCCTCCGTTCCATACTCCGTCAGGACCCCGACGTTATAATGCTTGGTGAGATCCGTGACGGTGAGACCGCCGATATCGCGATCCGCGCGGCTATCACAGGACACCTTGTGCTTTCCACCCTCCATACCAACGACGCCGCAGGAACTATCATGCGTCTGGTAGATATGGGAGTTGCTCCCTACATGGTTGCCACTTCCTTGATAGGAGTAGTTGCACAGCGACTTGTTAAGCTGCTTTGCCCTCATTGCAGAGAGGAAATCGTTCTGAGCGATCCCGCAGACCTGCGTCTTATAGGAAAAACCGACCCTACAAGAATTTTTGCTCCCCGTATGGGCGGCTGCCGTGAGTGCAATGGCACAGGCTACCACGGACGTACCGCTATCCATGAGATAATCGTAGCGGGCAACGACATCAGAGAACTGATCGCCACCAACGCCACCGCCGAGCAGATAAGTGAGCAGGCGAGAAAGAAAGGCACACGTTTGCTGAGAGAAAACGTTACCGAAATGGTTCTTGCAGGAAAGACCTCCATGGACGAATTGGTAAAGGCATCTTACAGCGTATAAATCATATAATAAGCACACATTTTGAGCAATGTCAACAAGTTCAAATAAATAAAGAAAGGTAGTACAGCAATGGCTCTTGATGTAAATGAGATATTAGACGAGGCGAGAGCAATAAAAGCCTCCGACGTACATTTCACCGTAGGACTTCCGCCTATAGTGCGCATTAACGGCGATATAAAGAAATTCGCAAAATACCCCGACATGACGGAACCGCTGATAGTCAGCATCATCAACCAGATCACCACCGTAAAGCACAAGCAGATAATCCAGCAGGGCATAGACGCCGACTTTTCTTACGTTTCCGCCGCAGGACAGCGCCACAGAGTCAACGTTTACCGCCAGAAGGGTTATCATGCGGTAGCCATGCGTTTGCTGCTTAACGAGATTCCTACTTTAAAAGACCTGGGTCTCCCCGCTCTTTTGGGAGAATTTGCGCTGCGCCCAAGAGGAATGGTGCTTGTAACAGGACCTACAGGATCGGGTAAATCCACCACCCTGGCAGCCATGATAGACTACATCAACCGTCAGCGCAACTGTCACATCATCACTATCGAGGATCCTATCGAATACGTTCACACCCACAAGCAGTCCATGATAACACAGCGCGAGGTCAACGTAGACGTTGAGAGCTTCTCAAAGGCGCTCCGTTCCTCCCTCCGTGAGGACCCCGACGTTATCCTTGTGGGAGAAATGCGTGACTTTGAGACTATCAACGCCGCTGTTACCGCCGCCGAGACCGGACACCTTGTGCTTTCCACACTGCATACAACAGGCGCGGCAGAGACCCTTGACCGTATCGTTGACGTGTACCCTGCCCACTCACAAAGACAGATCCGTTCACAGCTCAGTAACGTGCTTGTAGGTATCGTTTCCCAGACCCTTGTGCCTACTCTTGATAAGACGAGAGGACGTGTTGCGGCTTTGGAGCTTTTGAAATCCACTGATGCAATTGCAGCCCTTATCCGTGAGGGCAAGATCTTCCAGATCCCCAACGCTATAGCAACGGGCAAGGCGGACGGAATGTTCTCTCTTGACCAGCACTTAGCCCAGCTTGTGCGAAACGGCAAGATCTCCGAGGAACTGGCGCTTTCACGCTGTCATGACAGAAAAGACTTTGACACATATATGTCCGCAAGGTAAGGGGGCGCTGCTATGAAAAGGCTATTAAGCAAAAAGGGTATGACGCTGGTTGAGCTGATCGTTGTAATTGCCATTATTGCTATCCTGATGGCGATAGTTATTCCGATCTTCTCAACAAGCTCCTCTTATGAAAAGGAAGCGAGGGAGAATGCAAGAGCTTTCTACTCCAATGTTCAGCAGATTTTGGTTGAAGAAAAATTTAAGGATACAAAGTTCAGCAGCGACGGAAGCGATGCAAAATACACCATTGTCTATGTTGTGGTGAACAATGAAGAAAGTAATATAGACGACAGAATAACCGTTTATGTATCCTGTCAAAATGATGATTCAAAAATCACTCATCTTACTTCCGGAGAGGGATTTTCGGTTAAATTTGACACCTTTGACAGTGACTTTCGTAAAATAAATACAGCAGACAAATCAGATACGCTTTATGAATTTGGCAACTCACTGAAAAAACTGCTTTCCTCCAATAACGACAATTGTTTCTACTACGCAGTTATAGACAGTAAATACCGTGTTGCAAGTGCCTATTTTTCAAGACATGCCAGGTATGAAGATTTGAAGGAAGGTAACAATTTTTCCAAGGACGTAAGAGTTACTACCAGCAGTGAAGAATTTATAGTGGGAGCATATCCCTACAGCTTATGTTTGGAAGGAGAAGATATTTTCAGAGATCCCAACGAACAGGCAACGGGCTGACAAAAATAATAAAAAATAAGGGGCTGTAAAAAAGGCAGCCCCTTTATTTTATGCTCCAAAGAAACTTAGTGCTGATTTGGTTTCTCTCAGGAAAGATGTGCTGATTTGGTTTCTCTCAGGAAAGATGTGCTGATTTGGTTCTCTCAGGAAAGTTGTGCTGACTTGGTTCTCTCAGGAAAGTTGGCGGTAATTTACTGATTTAAAAAGAATTTCAAAATTCCGAAAATGAAGCTCAATGGCGCAAGCGCCAAGAGCTTCATTTTCGGAACCGGACAAAATTT
>JAAVIE010000034.1 GCA_014799325.1 Oscillospiraceae bacterium | reverse complement strand
CATCAGAGAAACAGTGCCTTCTATCTTTGACTGCGCAAAGCGTATTCCCTCCGCAAAGGAATCCCTTTGAGAGATCAGCGCCCCCACAATGGAACTCATATTGATATAGCCGCTGCTCATAGTTTCAAAGGAAGCCGCATTTGAAGCTATCAGCTCCTTTGTAAGCTCCTTTGCATTGTTGATTATTCCCACGGTGCATACCGCATATAAGCCTAACTTTGAACGGAGCAGAATGGGCTGTGGGTCGGTGTCGCTGATACAGCCGATACAAAGACCGCCCGACATTCCCTCCACGTCCTTTTCAAATTTGGTGCGAAAAGGGGAGTTTTCTATGCTGTGAATACTTCTCTGAAATCCCTTTTCGGGAGAATATGCCGTCATACCGCCTCTGCGTGTGCCGAGGTGAGAATGATAGTCTGTGCCGAAAAACACATCGCTTACGCAGTCGCTGTGTGTGGCTGCTCCAAAAAATCCGCCCATAATGTTTGCTCCTTCATTGTATGTTTGTTCTTTATATATGTTGTGATACCCGGCTGATTTAAAAAGAATTTCAAAATTCTGAAAATGAAGCTCCGATTGTCTGCTTTGGGCGTTGACGTCCTGTCAACGCTTTGGGCAGACAGTACCTCGTCCTTGAGGTACGCCGCAAGCGTCGCTCCTCTTCATTTTCAGAACCAGACAAAATTTTCTTCGAAAATTTTGTCTTTTTTGAAATTCGTGCTGTCAAAGCAGTTGTGCGAGTGGTAGCCCGCTTGTCGGGGTGTTGTGCTGATTTTTACCGCTCTTGGTAGGAATGTTGTGCTGATTTGGTCGCTCTTAGGAAAGTGGTGCTAATTTTGGTTCTCTCAGGAAAGCTGGCGGTAATTTACTGATTTAAAAAGAATTTCAAAATTCTCAAAATAAAGCTCCGTGCCGTTTCACGGCACTCCGCTTTATTTTGAGAACCGGTCAGAATTTTCTTCGAAAATTCTGACACTTTTTGAAATTCGTGCTGTCAAGGCAGTTGTGCGAGTGGTAGCCCCCTCGTCGGAGTGTGGTGCTGATTTTTACCGCTCTTTTAGAAAAGTTGTGCTATTTGGTTTCTCCCAAGAAAGCCGCGCTATCAAGCCAGCCCGATCCTCTTCATCATCTCCGCATAAGCGTCCTCTACGCCGCCCATATCTCTGCGGAATCTGTCCTTATCCAGCTTCTCATGAGTGGTGGAATCCCAAAAACGGCAAGTATCGGGAGAGATCTCGTCCGCCAAAATAATTTTTCCGTCGGGAGTCTTGCCGAACTCGATCTTGAAATCGATAAGATCAATGTTCAGCTTCTTGAAGAAATCAACCATAAAGTCATTTACCATAAAAGTATACTTTGCAATAAGATCAATTTCTTCCTTAGTAGCCAGACCCAGCGCCAGCGCGTAGTAATCATTTATAAAAGGATCACCCAGATCGTCATTCTTATAGCTGAATTCGAGGATAGGACACTTCAGCGCGGTTCCTTCCTCCACACCCATTCTCTTTGAGAAGCTGCCTGCGGCGGTATTTCTCACAATTACCTCAAGAGGCACGATAGAAACCTTTTTAACCACAGTTTCTCTGTCGTTAAGCTCCTCCACAAAGTGAGTGGGCACGCCCGCCTTCTCCAGCTGTTGGAACATATAGTTGGTCATGCGGTTGTTTACCACACCCTTTCCCACGATCGTTCCTTTCTTCAGACCATTGAAAGCGGTGGCATCGTCCTTGTAGGACACGATCACCAGGTTGGGATCCTCTGTTGCAAAAACCTTCTTTGCCTTTCCTTCGTAAAGCTGTTCCTTCTTTTCCATTTTTCATTTCCTCCTGTTTTTTATTTTTTGGAATTACTTGGTTTCACTCTGTAACTTTTTGTCTTTTTCCTCGACCTCGGCTGTCATTTTCGCCCTTTCTTCCTTCAGCCTCTCAGAAAGCTGTGGTTCGGACAGCGCCAGTATCTGCGCCGCAAGTATCGCCGCATTCTTTGCATTATTGATGCCCACCGTTGCCACAGGGATACCCGAGGGCATCTGCACCGTTGCCAAAAGTGCGTCCATTCCCTCCAAGGTTGACTTTATGGGAATACCGATAACAGGCAATGTTGTGTTTGCCGCTATTGCTCCTGCTAAGTGAGCCGCCATTCCCGCTGCGGCAATAATTACCCCGAAGCCGTTGCTTTCGGCGTTTTGGGAGAACTCAGCCACCTTCTGAGGGCAGCGGTGAGCGGACATTACGCGCATTTCATAAGGAATGCCGTACTCCTTTAAAAGTGCCGCTCCTTTTTCTACAACAGGCAGATCGCTGTCGCTGCCCATTATGATCGCAACTTTTTTCATTTTTTGTTCCTTCCTTTTTATGTATTTATTACGAAAAATAAAAAGCTGATTTTCAGGCAGAAAATCAGCGTGTATGCGTTTAGAGAACCGCTCTGAAAGCGGTAGTGATCAATATAAGGCAGCGTTTCTGACGTTTGCGTTGGGATCTCATACAAAGTCATTTCCTTTCCTTTACTTTCCTTATACTATATATTATACATAAATCCGTGACAATTGCAAGAGGTTTGAAAAATTTTTTGTACTTAAAGTGTAATAATTATTACAAAACGGTTACAATTTTTTTCCGGGCATTTTCCCCTCCTTGACATAAATCTTTTAAAAGCACTACATATAGATGAAAACGTTTACATAGCAGATTGTTGAAAATTTTTTGGCATTTTGCACAAATGCGCTGTCTATAATTTGTCGAGGAAATGGGCTAACAAAAAGTAAAATGAATTAAAAAATTTGTACAATGGTAAAAATTATCCTTAATATAAGCGGTTATAAATCGTTTCCCACTTTTAAGTAAAAAGCTCTCTTTTTAATTTTTTGATTACGTCAATTTAAACAATAAAAAATAAAAAACTCCAAAATGTAAACGTTATCAGTCCGATTTTCAAAAATCATTTACAAAAAAACCAAAAAAACAACTTGCAAAAGTTAAGGTTTTGTGATATATTTATAAATGAAATCCGAGGACGGCTTATCCGAAAATTAACCGATTATCGAATAACCATTCCTTCAACAGGATTTGAAATCAATAGTTCAAGCAGATACTTGAACGATCACGAAAGGAAAAAAATAATGAAGAAAAAGATTTTAGCTGCTCTTCTCACTTCCGCAATGATTCTTTCCATTGCA
Organism: Oscillospiraceae bacterium; assembly: GCA_014799325.1. Classification (GTDB taxonomy): domain Bacteria; phylum Bacillota; class Clostridia; order Oscillospirales; family Ruminococcaceae; genus Ruminiclostridium_E. The sequence goes on along the minus strand of JAAVIE010000034.1, from coordinate 2,392 downwards.
GGCTGTGACCAGAGCGCAGGCAATGCAAACAACACAGGAGATAACGGCACACAGGCTCCTTCCAACAGCGACAATGGCGGTTCCACTCCCGCAGGCGACAGCGATAAGGTACTTACAATTCTTGCTTGGTCCGGTAACTCCGATATCCAGAATATGAAGAAGATATTCTGCGAAGCTACAGGCACCAGCGAGGACCTCATCAACATCGTTGCACAGGGCAAGGACGGCGGCGAAGCAAGTGAAAAGTATCAGCAGTACCTCACCGGCAGCGAAGACGCTGACCTTATGTGTCTCGAGGCTGACTGGATCCTTAAGTACATCAACGACGATACTCTGACAGCTCCCATGTCTGATCTTGACATCGCTGAAAGCAGCCTTGCAAACGCTTACAAGTACACCGTAGAGATCGGTACCAACGAATCAGGCACCTTCAAGGCAGCTTCCTTCCAGGCTACTCCCGGCGGTTTCGCTTACAGAGCTGACCTTGCTGAACAGTACCTCGGCGTTAAGTCCCCCGCTGAAATGCAGGAGAAGGTAAAGGACTGGGATACCTTTGAAAAGACCGCTGCTGAGCTTAAGGAAGCTTCCGGCGGAAAGTGCGCTCTGGTTTCCACAGAAGGCGGTCTCTGGCAGGTATATCAGGCTAACAGAACCCAGGCTTGGGTAGTTGACGGCAAGCTGGTTATGGACAATGCTGAGAACTTCTTTGACATTGCTAAGAAGTACAAGGACGAGGGTTACCTCTTTGACGCTCCCCAGTGGGATGCCGCTTGGTATGCTTCTATCTCCAACGGCGACGCTCTCGGCGATTTCGCTACCACTTGGAGCCTTACTACAGCCAGCGACTCTATGATTGCTCAGTTCAACGGCGGCAAGAAGGACGATGAAGCTAATATGGCATTCTGCGCAGGTCCTCAGAACTACTACTGGGGCGGCACATGGCTTGGCGTTTCCACCAGATGCAACACCAAGGAACTTGCTAAGCAGTTCGTTGAATTCTTCACATGCAGCGACGAAAACATGAAGAAGTATGTTGAAGGCACAAACGACTACTGCAACAACAGCAAGGTCATGAAGGAAATCTCCGATGCCGGCACCAACAAGAACCCCTACCTCAAGGACGGTCAGGATCAGTTCGCTATTCTCAAGGACGCTGCTGACGGTATCAACATGACAGGTCTTATCACCAAGTATGACAGCACCATCAAGACTTGCTTCAATGACGCTGTACAGGCTTATATCGCAGGCACACATGCAACCAAGGAAGACGCTATCAAGGCATTCAAGACCGACGTTGCAGGCAAGCTGTCCGACATTACCGTTGAGTAATTCCGATAGGGTCTGAATAAGAAGCTGTTCCAAGCAGCTTCAAGAACTTAAAACGAAAAAATAGCACTTGTTTCCAACAATATATTGCTTATGGGCTTTTCGCCCATAAGCGTATATTGTAATTTTTTAACAAAAATATCCGAAAGGTTGTGCAAGTTATGCAAAATACTCAAGCCGCAAAGCACAAATCCATAAGCTATGCCAAATACGGTTACATATTTATTGCACCTTTCTTTTTGGCATATCTGATCTTTATGGTCTATCCATTGGTCAACACCTTTATCCTCAGCCTTAAGGGCAACGGCGGCGATGCAAGCCAGTTTGTAGGTCTGCAGAACTATCAGTTCCTCCTTTTCGGCGCTGAGGGAGAGTTCAGCCAGGGCGCTGCAATTCACCAAAACTTTTTTAGAACTATCGGGAACACCGTTATTTTGTGGGCAGGCAACTTCATTCTTCTGATCATCCTGTCACTGCTGCTTGCGGTATGGTTTTCGGATGTAAGAATCAAAACTAAGGGCACGGGCTTCTTTAAGGTAGTAATGTATCTTCCTAATATCATTACTGCCGTATCCGTTGCAGCTATGTTCCTTATGCTGTTCGGCGATACAAAGTACGGCGCTGTCAACTCCATGATGCTCAACGCAGGGTGGATCCAAGACGCGATCCCCTTCGTCAACGATGTGTGGGCGTCAAGAATTTTAGTTATGTTTATCCAGACCTGGATGTGGTTCGGAAACACAATGCTACTTCTGATGTCGGGTATCTACGGTATCGATCCTTCCATTTACGAAGCCGCTTCCATTGACGGCTCCAGCGGAATGCATACCTTTATCCACATCACTATGCCTATATTGAAGCCAATTTTCATTTATGTGCTTATAACCTCCATGATAGGCGGACTGCAGATGTTCGATATCCCCTGGATGTTCCACACGGGAACTACCGTAACTCCTTCCTTGGAGACTACCGCATCCTTTATTTACAAGCACTTCCACCAGCTGATCCCCAACTACGGCTATTCTGCTGCTGCTTCTATGATATTGTTTGTAATAACTGCTGCTCT
>JAAVIE010000033.1 GCA_014799325.1 Oscillospiraceae bacterium | reverse complement strand
AGTCTGCCCTGCAATTCTCCTAAAGTGGGCAGCATGGTCAAACTGCTGTCCTGGCTCAACAGATAGATCGTAGCATCCTTTAAAACAGTATATTCGCACTTTACTTCGGGGAAATCGGAAACGGAAAGGATCGCCTTTTTCTGATCAACGGAATCAAAGGAAAAATGTCCGTTTTTGTCTACCGTGGCAGTCTGTCCGTCTAAATATACTATGCTTCCCGCCATTGGCTCGCCTTTGGTGTTGTAGAGGAAGCCATCGATCTTTGATTTAACTATTACTGCTTCCTTGGTAACTTTAACTGTGGCTTTTGCAGAAAGATCTGCGGCGCTGACAATGATCTCAGTCTCGCCCTCGCCAATGGCAGTGATGACTCCGTCTGCGTCTACTTCGGCAACGTCGGTGTTAAGGCTTTCATAGGTAAAGTGATAGCTGCCTGATATTTCTTCGGGCAGCAATGTGGCCTCGATCTTGGCCATTCCGCCTATATAGAGGGAAAAGCTGCTTTCCGCCAAGATTATGTATTCGGGTTCTATAGTAGGAGCAACGACCGTTATTATTGCGGTAGCCATTACATTGCCGTAATAAGCGACTACCTCTGTTTCACCTGCGCCTGTGGCTATGATGTAGCCTGACGCGTCCACTCTTACCACTGCGGTGTTGTTGCTGTAAAATGCGATAACAGGATCAGCATCAGTGCTGTTTACAAGCGTTGCTATGAGCTGAATGCCCTCTCCCTCTTCCAAAGTGCTTTGATAGAAATTCAGATGAATTTCCTCATCATTCACAGGAGGAGGGGCTTCGGTATCTTCCGAGGTCTCCTCGGTTGTGGGAGGTTCGGGATCAGTAGCGGGAGGATCAGTTTCGATAACAGGCGGATCGGTCTGGATAGGGGGAGGCTCTGTTGTGGTGGTTTCTACAGGCGGCTCTGTTGTTGTCTCAACAGGCGGCTCTTCCATTTCCTCCGTAGTCTCATCGGGATCGGCGGGTTCGTAGGGTCTGCGAGGTTCGGCGTAGATCAAGCTTAACACGCTGAAAGACATTGAAACGGAAAATGCCGTCAATATGCATATCGCGGTTTTTAATAATCTTTTTAATCTCTGCATAACAAATTTCCTTTTCAGGTAGGTAATAAAATGAAAAAAGTTTTAATGATCGCTTCGGAAGCGTCACATTTTGAGAATTTCCATATTCCTTATATTGAATATTTATTAAAGCGCAATGTTGAGGTATTCACAGCGTCAAGGGGCGTTTTTTCTTTAGAGGGCGTCACTCACTTTACTATACCTTATAAAAAGAAGCTTGTCAGCCCGGGAAATGTGGGCGTGATACTTAAGCTGGCGTCCTTTATCAGGAAAAACGGTTTTGATACGGTATATACAAATTCAACATTAGCGGGATTTACGGGAAGAATGGCTGCGATACTATCGGGAAAAAGTTCGGGAAAAAACTCGGGAAAACACAGTAAAAAGCTCGTCCATATCTGTCACGGATATCTTTTTGACGATGACGGCAGCTTTCGTTCAAAGGTTTACCTTTTTTTCGAAAAGCTGGTAAAGAAACATACCGATCTGCTTGCCGTTATGAACAGCGACGATCTTCAGATCGCAAAAAAATACGGTCTTGGCAAAAAAATAGTCTTCTTAAACGGTATGGGACTTGACACGGAAAAATTCCCGCCTGTTTCTTCGGAAGAGATCTACAGCTTTAAGAAAGCGAAAGGAATTGCCTTTGATAAATATGTATTCCTGTGCGTAGGCGAATTTTCCGAAAGAAAACACCAGAAAACCATAATCGAAGCCTGCAGCCTGTTAAAAAGCGACCGTTATCAGGTGGTTTTTGCAGGAGACGGCGTTCTTTTGGAGGAATGCAAAGATCTTGTCAGAGAAAACAGACTTGATGATCAACTATTATTCCTCGGACACTGTCGTCAGACCAACATGCTTTACAGAACCTGCGACTGTCTTATCTCCTCCAGCCGTTATGAGGGTATCCCATTTAACGTTTTAGAGGGGCTTTACTGCGGGGAAAGGGTCATTGTCACCGATGTAAAGGGAAACAACGATCTTGCAAGAGAACACGGTCAGGAGATGTACGGCTTTTCCGACCCAAAGGCTCTTGCAGAGCTTATGAGCAGGCATATAGAAGCTTTTTCCGCAGAAAACCGAAATTCTCACAGAGAAAATTTGCTGAAAAGCAAATATACTATAAATAATGTACTGAAAGAAAACCTATCTCTTTTGGAAATGGAACGGGATATTGCCGAAAAATGACAACAGCGGCTCAATAAGCACATCATATCTTTCTAAAACATTATACAACAAAAAATGCCATTTGTCTATACTTTTTTAAAGACTCTTTTTAACTCTCTTAAAAAGGTATTAAAGCTATTATTAAAGCTATAATAATAGTTTCCCATGAATTTATTAAGCTATTAAGTTAAAAATAGGCAGTAAAAAAGGGAAAAAGCGGAAAAAAATATTGGTTCTCACAAATTTTGAAAAAGTTTCACAGCAATATGTACAAATATTATTCCCTGCAGTTGAAATTTATTATAAAAGTTATTTAAATTTACAAAAAAAACAAATTTGGGTATTGATTATTGAAATGAAGTGTGCTATAATTCAAATATCGAAAAAAAGGAATGCTTATGTATACGAATAGTTTAAGCTATGTTAGGTGGTAAATGAATGCTTGTATACTTAATAAATATTGCTTTGATAGTTATATGGGCATTGATATTCAATATTGGCAAAAAGACAAAGCTTAAAAAGGTTATCTTCGTTGGCATTTGCTTCTTACAGTTGTTTTTGATATCCGCATACAGATACCGTGTAGGAAACGACTACTCAATGTATGCAGTGGGATTTATCAAAATGGCTAAATCCGGTTTTGCCGAGATGAGCTATGAAGACTGGGAGATCGGATTTATTCTCTTTAATAAGATAATAGGTGTGTTTACCGAAAATCCTGCGGTCTTTGTATGGATCAGTTCCTTGGTAGTATTTATAGGTCCTGCTTATGTTGTTGCAAGATATTCAACAAATCCTTTTATTTCGATGTTCCTGTATGTGAATCTTTACCTGTTCTACCTTGATATGAATTTCATACGTCAAGCTATTGCGATGTCAATAATGTGCTTTGCTTATGGGTTCTTGGTAAACAGAAAGTTCTGGAGATTCCTGCTTCTGGTTGCGATAGCAGCGACATTCCATTTGACTGTTATCTATATGATCCCCGTCTTTCTGGTCTGTCTGATACCGGTAAGCTCAAGATCTCACATACTTTACTTATTTGGTTTACTCTTCTATTATATATTATCGGACGGAATGCTGAAGATCCTGCTTTCAAAGTTCCACACAGAGTACAGCAATTCGGAATTTATTGAAAAGGGAGTTTTTTTTTACTACAGCTTCTTCCCACTGCTTCTATGCTTAGGAATGGTTTTGATATCCTATTTCGTCAAAGAAAGATCCAGAACATTGAATGTACTGATCCACTTAACTTTGATGATGGGATTTTGGCAGATAGTAATGACTAAGCATTCATTATTTGAGCGATTCTCCTATTACACTATGATTTTTGTTGTTCTTGCAGTTCCTGAAGCTTTGAACGCATTCAGGACACAGCTGACTGAGAACTTTAACGAAAAGTTTTCAAAGATCACCTACAAGAACGGTGAAAATACAGACGGTTCCATGTCAAGAACTTTCGCTTCCAAGGCAAAAAGACAAGCCTCTTCCATTGTCGCTATGACTACGATAGCTATTTTGCTCTTAGCTTTTGTGTACAATATGGTGGGCTTGATCGTACCGAAAAGAGGAGTTCACGGAGTTCTTCCCTATCAGCTGCAGAGCGGCGTGGAATTCGATTTGCCAAGCATTGACGGTTTCTTTAAGGGCTGGCAAAATACAGATTCGGAATAACTGCCAAAAGGGCGTTATTTATAAAAAATTTTTTTAAATTTTGTGGAGGACATAATTATGAAGAAGATTATTGCATCTCTCGCTGCAATTGCAACTGTACTTTCTTTGTCTGTTGCTTCTTTTGCAGTAGAACCCGGCGATTCCAACAGCAAGGCTGAAGGAACCGAAACAATCAAGGCTGACGCTGCTACTGAGTTCGTATTTGACAACGGTAACGAAGTAGAAGCTGCTGCCGGCGCTTTCGAAGCTGGTAAGGAAGTTAAGATCGAACTCGAAGCTTCTAAGATCGAGGATAACGCAGGTGTTGACGCTAAGGTTTCCGAGGCAGTTGCTGCTGCTGCTGGTAATGACGTTGCTTTCAACACTAAGGTTAGCATTACTGCTACTGCTGACGGTGTTGCTGTACAGCCTAACGGCGATATCACTATCACTGTTGCTGACGACGGTGTATCTAATGCTGTTGCTTATGTTGACGCTGATGGCAAGGTTGAGCCTATCGCTCTGAGCGAGGCTAAGGATGGTAAGGTTTCTTTCACTGTTAAGCACTTCTCTGACTTCTACATGGTAAAGGTTGCTGACGTTGACGCTTTCCTTAAGAGCGCTGATGATACCACCTCTACTGAGGCTCCCGCTGCTACTACCGGCGGCAACCCCAACACCGGTGTTGCTATCGCAATCGTTCCTGCTGCTATCGCTGCTGCTGCAGTTGTAGTTTCCAAGAAGAGAAAGTAATTACTGATTAGGGTTTCCTAAAATAGTAAATAACTCACTTACAACAGTGCAGTGCAAAAAAGCACTGCACTGTTTTTTTGAGTGAGGTTTTGGGAAAGCTGTAAAAAAATCATTTTAGTTTTTTGTTTTGATCAGATTTGATCTTGTGATCACATTTTCGATTTTGTTTTCTTTTCTTGATTGGATATTGTAATCACGATTTGGATTTTGTTTCTGTTTTTGATTGGGTATTATAATCACAATTTTGATATTGTTCCTGTTTTTGATCGGATATTACGATCATGTTTAATATTTCGTGGTATTTGGATCACATTTGTATTGCTGAAAAAGATATATTATCAGTAACGGAACGCTAAAAATACATACCTCTTTAAAGGTGACTATGCAAATTACTTATAATAATGCTCAACAGAGCGTAATAACTAAAGAATATGATCCTGTTGCTCTAAGAGCCACAAAGGAGATCATTGCCCCTGTAATGTGTGATTTTATGGGTTGGGTTCTTCAGTGCGCTAAGGCTTCGGGTTTAAAAAGACTTTATTTTCTTGCGCGTGACGGCTGGATCATGTATAACACAGCCACAGTCATAGCCGAAAAAAACGGTCTTGATATAGAGCTTAAATATCTTTACTGTTCGCGAATCTCTTTGAGAAATGCGGCTTTGAAAATGCTTGGACGGCAGGAAAGCTACAGGTATCTTTTGGAGGGCGGGTTTACGCTCACCCCCAAGGTCATATTGAGCAGATTGCAATTAACTGACGACGAAAGACAAAAGGTTTATAATGATATAGGTTTTTCCCTTGACGAAGATGTAGAAATGGGAAAAGCGGCTGCCGCTGAGTTTTGCGGTAAGCTGAGAGGCTCACAAGTGTACAACAGCTTTATTGACGCTGTTTCCGACAGGTGCAGAGAGCGCGCCATAGGATACCTGCAGCAGGAGGGCTTACTTGAGGATACTCCTTACGGTATCGTTGACAGCGGCTGGACAGGCTCAATGCAGAGAATGCTTTGTATTCTTACAGGAAAGAAGCAAAAGGGCTTTTATTTCGGACTTTATGCCAAGCCTGATACAGAGTATGGCGAATATCTGCCTTATCTTTTTGATAAAAGCACTTCCCCGCTGCTGGTTTCCAGATTTAATAATAATCTTTTTGAAACTCTTTGCAGCGCCCCCCACGGAATGACCGCAGGGTATAAGGCTGCGGGAAACGGCGTATATGAACCAATACTGAAAAATGACAGCGATTTCAGCCCTTATTTTCTCAATAAGGATATGCTGATGACACAGCGGCAGGAGCTTTTACGGTTTGCAGGAGAGGATTTTAGGCTGTCTGAAAATGTTTCAGATATAAAAGAAAGACGGCGGTTTGCTTTTTCTCTGCTGGATAAGCTGATGTACCGTCCCGATGAGGAAATTGCAAAGGCTTACGGCGGATTGAGATTTTCGGACGATCCCTCGGAATTGTACAGCTTTCCTCTTGCTTCAAGAACGGATAACTGCAAAAGGTTGTATTTTCTTCCAAGACTTGTGGAAAAGTTTTTACATAAGGGTGAGATAAAACAGCCTATCTATTGGAGCTACGGCACCGCTGTGTTAAGCGGAAAGGGCAGATTTTGCAGGGCAAATCTCAGGCTTTGGGAAATTCTGTGGCTTATGAAAAGATAAAAGGAGTAGAAAATGTCGCAAACATCTGTTTCGGTAATTATGCCTGTTTATGATCCAAAGCCGGAGGAGCTTTACAGAGCCTTGACTTCTGTCCTGAACCAGAGCTTTACCGATTTTGAGCTTGTGATTTGCGATGACTGCTCCCAAAGCTATGTTGGGGAGATAATCAAAGAATTTTCGGAAAAATATGAAAACGGGAAAATCGTTTATATAAGAAATGAGAAAAACTCGGGCTGCGCCGCCTCGCTGAACAGATGTATTGAAAATGCATCGGGGCAGCTTCTGATACGGCAGGACGCGGACGACTATTCTTTTCCCGGGCGATTTGAGAAGATAGTAAAGGAATATGAGGATACCGGAGCGGACATTGTGGCTTCAAATATAGTGCTTTTTGACGAGGAGGGAGAGTGGGGTCACAGAGATTACCCCCGTTTCCCTCAGAAGAAAGACTTTTTGTTTGCGATCCCTTTTATGCACGGCGCCTGCGCTTTGAAAAAAGAGGCGGTAGTTAGGGCAGGTATGTACCCTGTTTCTGAAAAAACCGCTCGATGCGAGGAATACGCGCTGTTTATGACTATGTATTCCTTGGGGGCAAAGGGCGTAAACATTGAAGAACGGCTGTACGCCTTTAACGAGAACCAGGCGGCGATAAAAAGGCGCAAATATTCCGACAAAATAAAGGAAGTAAAAGTCAAGGCGGAAGGATTCAGAAAGCTGGAACTATACCCTGTGGGTGTTATTTACCTTGCTAAGCCCCTTGTAGTCGGACTTATTCCGTCAAGGCTGCTGGCGTGGATAAAGGATAAGGTTTTCGGCAGACGGAAAAACGTGTAGAACAGGAGAACGCAATTCCCAAAAAATAAAAAGGAAAGGAGAACTGCCATGAGTATCAAGAAAAAAGCGTATGACGTTCTGATAGGCAAAAAGCCTGTTATCAGGCGCGCCTACGTCAAATACAAGGCAATGGGCATATCTGCCTTTCAAAAAGTCGCCTATCTTGGAAGACTTTATTTGCACTACTACATTTTAGGCGACAAAAAGCTGAAGCATTTCAGCGAAAAAAGAGAGAAGCTGTATTGCAAAGGCTCCGAATCAGGTTTGAGCTTTTGCGAGACTCCCGAAAAGCTGGCGGAAAAGCTTTGCGCTTTTGACACAGTCTCCTTTGATATTTTCGATACGCTGATATACCGCCCTTTTGCAGCTCCCGTGGATCTGTTCTATATTGTGGGGGCGGAATCGGAGATCCTTGATTTTACAGAGATCCGCCAATACTGCGAGAGAAAGGCGAGAGAAGAAAAGCTTGAAAAAGACGGCAATACCGAGATCGATATAGACGACATTTACAACTATATGAGCAATTACGCAGGCTCTATGTATATGAGGGCTGAGGAAAAGGAGCTTAAGGCAGAATACAGCCTATGCTTTGCCAATCCTTATATGAAAAAGGTCTGGGATATTCTCATGGAAAAAAATGTGCCTGTTGTGATCACCTCGGATATGTACCTGAAAGAGGAGTTTTTGGAAAAGCTGCTTGAAAAAAACGGCTTTACAGGTTATAGAAAGCTTTTTGTTTCCAACAGCTTCGGCTGTTCAAAATATGACGGCGGGCTGTATGAGGTGGTAAAGGAATATTTGGGAAGTAAAAAAATCGCTCATGTTGGGGATAATAGCTACAGCGACGGAGAAAAAAGCAAGGAACACGGTTTCACTCCCTTTTTGTGCAAAAATCCCAACACTGTGGGAAATATTTACCGCCCCGACTGTTTCAGCGCAATTATCGGCTCGGCTTACGGCGGTATTGTCAACACAAAATATCATTGCGGGCTTGAAAAGCTCCCTTCCCTTTATGAATACGGTTACGGTTACAGCGGGATCTTTGTTTTTGGCTACTGCAATTTTATCAGAAAGATCCGGCTTGAAACAGGCGCGGACAAGGTTTTGTTTTTAGCGAGAGACGGAGATCTGCTGCAAAAAATATATATAAAGCTTTTTCCCGAAGCCGATACCGAATATTTTCTGTGGTCAAGGCTTGCGGCAACAAAATTGTGTTTTGAAGAAAATACTCTTGACTTTATTCGCCGTTTTGTATATCATAAGTATGGCGATAATTTTACAGCGGGCGAACTTTTAGAACAAATGGATCTGGGCGGGCTGAAAGATCAGTGCAGCTTTGCAAATACTGTGATAAATGAAAAAAATTACCGACTGCTGTCGGGCTTTATATATGACAATAAGGATAAGATAAGCAAGCTTTATGAGCCGCTAAATATTGGAGCAAAAAAGTATTTTGAGAGCAAGCTTAAAGGCTGCTCAAAGGTTTTAGCGGTAGATGTGGGCTGGGCAGGCAGCGGCGCCGCGGCAATAGACAATCTGTGCCGCAAGTGGGGCATTGATACTGAGGTCATTGGCGTAAACGGCGGTATGAACGACAGCTTTGCGGAACAGCCCAATGCCTCGGAAGGACTGCTGCAGGCGGGAAAGCTCTTCTCCTACTGCTTTTCTCAGAACCATAACAGGGATATTTACCTGACCCACGATTCCGCATCGGGTCATAACATATTTTTTGAAATGCTGTTAGGATCTGAGGATCCGTCGTTAAAGGGCTTTGATGTTGAGGGAGAGCCTGTTTTCTCGGAAAATGAATCGGGCAATGCGGAAACTGTCCGTCTGATACATCAGGGAGCTTCGGATTTTTGCAGTGACTGGATAGACCGCTTCAGGGATCAGCCTTATATGATGAATATCAGCGGAAGCGATGCCTATGCCCCTTTCCTTTACGCCATAAGAGACGGAGGACGGTATTTTTCCCATGTGTTGGGCGAATGCCTGTTTAATTCCGGAGTGGGTACCAAAGAAAAAAACGTGAGAGCGCAAATATAGAATTCTCCAAAAGGAAGGAACAGAAAAATGACAAAAGTTGACGAGCAGATGAAATATTTCGTCTTTATGAAAGAGGTCGTAAAGCGCGATATAAAAAGAAAGTACTATAAATCAGTCCTGGGCGTGCTGTGGACGGTGCTGAACCCTTTGCTCTCCATGCTGGTTATGACAATAGTGTTTTCCACGCTTTTCAAAAGAAATATAGACAACTACCCTATTTATCTCCTGTGCGGTCAGCTGATCTTCAACTTTGTATCAGGCGCAAGCCGCCAGTCACTAAGCTCTATCCTCGGAAATGCGGGATATATACGCGCTATTTACATTCCGAAATACATTTTCGTGCTTTCAAGAGTTGTTGAGGCGCTGGTTGATCTGCTGTTTTCACTTATTGCACTTTTTTTGGTCATGTTTTTTACAAAAGCTGCATTTACAATAAACTTGCTGATGCTCCCTGTTTTGCTGGTGCTTGTTTTTATGTTTACTTTGGGATTGTCTTTCATTTTGGCGACCTACGGTACTTTTTTCCGTGATCTCCACCACCTTTACGGAATTTTTACGATGCTCTGGATGTGGACATCAGCGATATTCTACCCTATTTCCATTATTCCTCCAAGCTACAGCTTCCTCTTTGATCTTAACCCTGCTATACATTTTATTACGATAATGAGAGCTATTTGCTATGAGGGAACTGTTCCGACGGAAAAATCTCTTATAATTGCTACCTGCTACTCGATTTTGACCCTTTTGTTGGGAATATCGGTATTTAAAGCCAATGAAAATAAGTTCTTCCTTTATGTATAATACTTCCGAAAAAAATTTGCCGAAAGGAATTTTGATAAAATGAGTGATACTGCTATAAAAGCAGAAAATGTTTCTATGATGTTTAACCTTAGCCGCGAGCATGAGGTGAGAATTAAAGAATATGTTATAAATCTTTTGAAGCATAAGCTGTTTTTTGACGAATTCTGGGCGCTTCAGGACGTTTCCTTTGAGGTGAAGAAGGGCGACAGCTTAGGTCTTGTAGGCACCAACGGTTCGGGAAAAACCACTATGTTGAAGCTTGTGGCGGGAATTATGAAGCCTACAAAAGGAAAAGTGACCACCGAAGGCTCCATTGCTCCCCTTTTCGCTATGGGTACAGGCTTTGATTCCAGCTTGTCCGCCAGAGAGAATATCTTTTTGGTAGGATCTATGCGCGGTTATTCAAAGAAGTATATGCAAAAACATTTTGACGAGATAATCGATTTTGCGGAATTGGAAAACTTTGTGGACGTTCCTTTGCGCAACTACTCCTCGGGTATGTCCTCACGTCTTGCCTTTGCCATAGCTACGCTTGTTAAAACCGATATTCTTATTGCCGACGAGGTTCTAGCAGTAGGCGACGCTAAGTTCAGAAAAAAGAGCGAGGACAGAATGGCGAAGATGATGCAGGACGGCGTTACCATTCTTTTCGTGTCCCACTCCTCCGCGCAGGTTCGCAATGTGTGCAAGAACGCAATATGGCTGGATCACGGAAAGCTGATCAAAGCCGGACCCTCGGCAGAGATCTGCAAGGAATACGATGAGTTCTGCAAAAAATAATACTAATAACCATTTATAAAGCAGATAAACTGCTTTTTAAATGACCTTGCTGCAAGCGGCAAGACGAGAGAGCAAAGCTCCCTCGGTTATCAATAACCCTGCGCCTGACGGCGCACCTTCGTCAAAGCCGAAGGATCTGATTTGTGGATCATATCCGCAAATCAAATGGTTATTAGTATAAGCTGTTCCTGATCTTCCTTTAGGCTTAATGACATAAACAGTTTTGGAAAGGATCCGTAATGAAAAAAATAGTTTTCTGCATTTTAAGTGTGACTGCCGCCTTTGCAATGTCTATGACTGCATTTGCGTACAGTGAAGAAATTCCCGTGTATCATATCAACGAAGAGCAGCCCGACGAACCTCCCGCCGGCGAGGAAGAAGTCACTACAACCGTTGAAGAGCCTGTGGAAACGCCTGCGCCTGAAACCGAGGCTACAACAACCACTACTGAGATCACTACAACGGAAGAAAAAACCGAGCCGCCAGTCACCACTACCACCGAGATCACCACACAGGGACCGCAGGTAATAGTTGAGACCGATCCCGAAGTTACTACCCCTCCTCCTGCTGAAACAACAACGGAAGAAGATGAGGAGGACATTACTACTGCGGAGGAAACCACTCCGGAGGTAACAACAGATCCGTCGGAAACTGATGTGACCACCACCGCTGCTTCCACCTCAGAAAGCGGGATACCTGCAGAGCTTCCCGATCTCAGCGACCCCAATAACATTCCAGAGGCTATGGAGGGCAATCCCGGACAGGATCTTTCAACGATCATTCTTATTGTTGTATTGGTTATTGTGGGACTTATTGTAGTGTTTGCAGCGCCGCCAATAATCAGGCTTATCAGGAAGAGTATAATTTATAAATACGATTGATACCGAAGCTTGTTTAAAAGGTAAACAAAGTGTAGGAGGGTATGATGAGTAGAAGATCCATAGATAATGAGATCGCTTTAGTGCCATATTATCCCAATTATGATACCGCATTGGAATGGTATCAGGATCTACAGCTTTGCAAGCAGGTAGATAATATCGACTATGTTTATTCTTTGGACAGATTAAAGAAAATGTACAATTACTTATCAACACACGGAGACTGTTACTATATAGAGTATAGTGGTGTTTTGGTGGGCGATATTTCCTTAACGGAAAACGAAGAAATAAGTATCGTAATTTGCAGGGAATATCAGAATAAGCATATTGGCAGAAAATGTGTTAAAAATATTGTCGAGCTGGCAAGGGAAAAGGGAATGAAGCAGGTTAAAGCAAATATTTTTTCCTTTAACCTACAAAGCAAAAATATGTTTCTTTCTTTAGGATTTGAGTATGCGGAGGAAGATTGGTTTATTCTGAATTTATGAGTAAAATAGGATAAAAAAGGGGCTGTCTTTTTAACAGCCCCTTTTTATTAAATAATTCCGAATTAGTTCAATTCAGCGAAATACTTAATGGTTCTAACCATCTGAGAAGTGTAGGAGTTCTCATTGTCATACCAAGAAACAACCTGTACTTCGTAAAGATCGTCAGCGATCTTAGCAACCATTGTCTGAGTAGCATCGAAGAGTGAACCGTACTTCATGCCGATAACGTCAGAAGAAACGATAGGATCTTCGTTGTAGCCGTAGGACTCGGAAGCAGCAGCCTTCATAGCAGCATTGATGCCTTCCTTGGTTACGTCGCTGCCCTTAACAACAGCGGTAAGAATAGTGGTGGAACCTGTAGGAACGGGAACACGCTGAGCAGAGCCGATGAGCTTGCCGTTCAGTTCGGGAATAACAAGACCAATTGCCTTAGCAGCGCCGGTGCTGTTAGGAACGATGTTAGCAGCGCCTGCTCTTGCTCTTCT
>JAAVIE010000032.1 GCA_014799325.1 Oscillospiraceae bacterium | reverse complement strand
TGTTCCAAAAGAGTCATGGTGTACTGGGCTACTATGCAGTTATCGGATTTTTGCACGGGTACGAATTCCGTTACTGCTTTTGGGGCGATAACTATTCCTGCCGCATGCATGGAAGCGTGACGGGGCATTCCCTCCACCTTTACGGCGGTGTTTATGAGCTTGGCAATTTCGGGGTCGTTTTTTACCGCGTCGGCAAGCTCTTTTTCCTCTTTTAAAGAACGCTCGATAGAGGGGTGCAGGCTGAAGGGTATCATTTTCGCAACGCTGTCTACCTTGGCGTAAGGCATTCCCATTGCTCTGCCTACATCTCGTATTGCCGCCTTTGCCGCCATTGTTCCGAAGGTGATTATCTGGGAAACGTGATCCTGTCCGTATTTTTCGGCAACATAGTCGATGACCTCCTGCCGCCTTGCGTAGCAGAAGTCAACGTCAAAGTCGGGCATGGTAACTCTTTCGGGGTTCAGAAATCTTTCAAAAAGCAGGTTGTATTTCAAGGGGTCTATGCTGGTTATCTTCATAGCATAGGCGCAGATGCTGCCAACGCCCGAACCTCTGCCCGGACCTACGGGAATGTCCCTGCTTCGTGCAAAGGCGATAAAGTCCGCTACTATCAGGTAGTAATCCACATAGCCCATGCCGATTATTATTTCAAGCTCGTATTTTGCTCTCTCTATTGCTTCCCCGGGTACAGGGCTTCCGTATCTTTCCTTTAAGCCCTCCCAGACCGATTTTTTAAAATAGTCGGCGTTGTCATTAACGCCCTCTATGGTGAATTTGGGCAGCTTGATATTGCCGAATTCTATCTCTACATTGCACCTTTCGGCGATTTTTACGGTGTTGTCGGCGGCTTCGGGTCTGAAAAGCTTTCTCATCTGATCCGCCGATTTTATATAAAGCTCTTTTGTGTTAAAATTAAGAGGATTTTTTTCGTTTATTGTAGTATTGGTGGAAATGGCGGTCAGTATCCTTTGTGTTTCTGCTCCGTCCTCATCAATATAGTGGGCGTCGTTGGTGGCGACAATAGGAATGCCTGTTTCCTCCGACAGCTTGTACAGATAGGGGTTGATCTTGGCTTGTCCGTCTAGGCCGTGATCTTGTATCTCAATAAAGTAGTTGTCCTTGCCGAAAATTTCACGGTAGTCCAAAGCTGCCTGTTTAGCTGCCTGATAGTCGTCCTGCAGCAAACGCCTTGAAACCTCTCCTGAAAGGCAAGCGGAAAGACAGATCAAGCCCTCATGATATTTTTTCAGCGTTTCCCTGTCACAGCGGGGCTTGTTGTAAAAGCCGTTTACGCTGGCATCTGACACCAGCTTTACTAAATTTTGGTAGCCTGTGTTGTTTTCACAAAGCAGGATAAGGTGATATGGGGAGCTGTCGATCTTGGCTTCCTTGTCAAGCCTTGAACGGGGGGCAACGTATACCTCGCAGCCGATAATGGGCTTTATTCCGTTGTCTTTCATTATTTTGTAAAACTCTATACAGCCGTACATCACGCCGTGGTCTGTTATGGCGCAGGCGCTCTGTCCGAGTGCTTTTAGCCTTTCTGCCAGGTCTTTAAGGCGGCAGGCGCCGTCTAAAAGGCTGTATTCGGTGTGGACGTGAAGGTGAACGAAATCATTCATTTTTGCTCCCCCTTTCTGTGATTTTTTTAATACTAATTAAGTCATAGCGCGCAAGAATTTTAATACGATCACTGCCAAAAAAACAACTATCGCAAAAATTAGCTGAAAAGCCCTTTCCGCTTTGCCCGAAACGATTTCGGAAGGTATGTTGTTTTTCCTCGCCCATAAGCAAAACAGCTCGATATTTTTGGTCGACAGATTTAGGGCAAAACTGCCGCAAAGCTTTTTGCCATAACGGTCGTATACGGCAAGTGAGCCTTCAGTGTTTATTGTGATCTTTTTTATATCCAAAGCGCAATAAGGCTTTTTGTTTATGCTTATGTTCTGTCCTTCAACAGATATTCTTTTTCCCACATTAAATGGCTTGTCCAAGCTGTCCAAAACAGCATGATCCAAAGGAAGAAAATTCTCTGTGCAAAGCAGATTTTTCAGCCGTTCAATTTTACTGTAACGGGCTTTAATATCGTTGATATTCATTATTCCTGCCGACCTTTTTTAAGTCCCTCTGCGATCTCGCATATTTTCTTTAAGCGGTGATAAACTCCGCTTCTGCTGATAGGCGGCTCTACCATTTTTCCGATGTCGCTCAGGGACAGGTCAATGCTCTCCTTGCGTATCTCGGCGATCTTCCGCAGATCCTCCGACAAAAAGCCTAGGCCTTTTGTACTTTCGATGATCTCTATTGCCGCCGCCTGTTTCCGTCCTGCTTCAATGGTCTTGTCTATATTTGCGGTCTCGCAGTTCACCGCCCTGTTGACGTTGTTGCGCACGTCCTTGTAGATCTTGGCGTTCATGACCTCCATTGAGTTGAGCATTGCGCCGATGTAGGTCAGTATGTCCGCTATGGCTTCGCTGTCCTTGCTGTAAAGGATATACTTGTCCTTGCGGCAGCTTGTTTTGACCTTCATTCCGCTTTCGGTTATAATTCTGTGGAGTTCCTTGCTCTTTTCCTTGTCCCCTACGGAAAATTCAAGGTGATAGGACTTATTGGGATCGGTGACGACTCCGCAGGCTAAAAAAGCACCTCTTAAAAAAAGTCCCGTGCTTTCGTCCCTGCCGTCCAGCAAATCGCGATCGAGCTTTGTTTCCGTGATCTCAAAATTATCCTTTCCGAAATCAAAAAGAAAGCCGTTACGACCACGCCTGTTGACAGCGGTAATGACGGTTTTAGCTTCTGTTTTGTTTGTTGTATTGTTCTTTATAAAATTTTTTATATAATTCTTTATAGCTTCGCTTTCGGTGAAAAATTCGTTGTTTTTCAAGCAGTAACAGAATCCGTAAAAGAGTATCTTTTCCTGCTTTTTGGACAATTCCTCACCGCAAAGCTCATTTTTTACTTCAACGGTAAAAGACATAGTATCTCACCCTTAATTTTTCTTTTTGGAAATATCCCTGTGCAATGTTCTGACCTTATAGCCCTGTTCCTCCAAATGCTGATAAAGCTTTTGTGCAAAGGTCACACTGCGGTGTCTGCCGCCAGTACAGCCCACTGCTATATTGAGCTGGCTTTTTCCCTCGGCTATATATTGGGGCAGGAGAAAGTCTATCATTTCAAACATCTTTTTCTGCATTTCCTGCGAAACTTCACTTTTCATAACAAAATCCTGAACGCAGGCGTCAAGTCCCGTAAAATCTCTTAATTCAGGAACATAAAAGGGATTTGGCATACATCTCACATCAAAGACAAGATCAGCTTCCGCAGGGATTCCGTGCATAAAGCCAAAGCTGATACAACTTATCAGAATAGTATCGGAAACGTTTTCTATAAAGAGATTGCGGACAGCTTCCCTCAGATTGGTTGTTGTCATGTGGGTGGTGTCTATAAGATAGTCAGCCAACATTCTGATTGGCGATAAAATATCATATTCCGCATCTATGGCCTTGTCAATATCGCCCTCCGCCACATCAAGAAGTGGGTGCTTTCTTCGGGTCTCCTTGTAGCGTCTTTTTATCTCGTCATGCTCGGTGCTGACAAAGAGCAATTTTACATCTATCCCGCTGTCCTTCAGCCGCTTTATATTGTCCTGAAGGTCAAGGAAAAGTGAGCCGCCCCGTATGTCAGTAACAATGGCGATCCTGTCTATATTTGCGTACTCTTTGCACATCTCCGCAAATTTGGGGATAAGCTGAGGGGGCATATTGTCTATGCAAAAAAAGCCCGCGTCCTCCAAAAAGTTGACGGTCTGGGATTTTCCCGAGCCCGATTGTCCTGTGATGATAACAAATTCCAAAGCTTACACGTCCTTTCCCCAAAATTTTGAAGTTTTTACTGCCAAATAATTACTTCGCACTCCAGATCTTTGTTCGAAGTCTCTTTGACCTTGTCCCTGACTGCGTTTATAACGGAAATTACGTCATCAAAAGCCGCGTTGCCTTTGTTGACAACAAAGCCGCAGTGCTTTTCGCTCACTTGCGCTCCGCCAACCGAAAAGCCTTTCATTCCAGCCGCTTCTATGAGCCTGCCTGCAAAATCTCCCTCCGGGCGCTTAAAAGTGCTGCCTGCGCTGGGATATTCCAGGGGCTGTTTTTCACGGCGCTTGTTCATAAGCTCTTGCATTTTTTCGGTTATGGCTTTTTTATCGCCCTTTTGCAGTTTTAAAGTCACATCTGTGATGATGTACGGTTTTCCGCCGAAAAAGCTGTGACGGTAGGACAGCTCCATATCCTCTTTTTTTATTTGGTGAAGCCTGCCTTTTTCGTCTGCGTAGGTGCAGGAAACTATTATATCACGCATTTCTCTGCCGTAAGCTCCTGCGTTCATATACACCGCGCCGCCTATGCTTCCGGGGATCCCGTATGCAAATTCAAGCCCCGACAGTTCCCTGCTGGCTGCCTCATTACAGAGTGTTATCAGCGGAAGTCCCGACTGACAGGTCACTGTGTCATTATCAAAACGCATTTCTCCCAAATCGGAGGAAATGAGTATTACGGGACAGTCAACGCCCTTGTCGGAGATCAGAAGATTGCTGCCCTTTCCCATGACCTTGTATGAACAGTCGTTTTCCAAAAATGCTGACATAAGCTCGCAAATACATTCTGCGGAATTAGGCTTTATCAGCAAAGGACAGCTTCCGCCTATTTTAAAGCTCGTATATTGGGACAAAGCTTGATTTTCCGAATATTCCGCCGTATGTTTTTCACAAATTGATTTATAAATACCGTAATTCAAGCCTTGCCCTCCGATAATATTCATATTTTATTCGTGCATGCGGCACAAGAAAGCCGCTCCTATAATGCCTGCGCCGTTGCCCAGCTTACAGATGCCAAGCTTCGGCAGAAGCTTTTCGTCTATGCAGTAACAGTCATTGGCGATAATTTCTTTCAAGGGCTTCACCAGATTGTCGCCCTCTTTGCAAAGTCCTCCGCCTATAAGGAGAATTTCAGGCTGGAAAATATTTACCATATTGGTAAGACCGCAGCCCAAATATTGGATAAATTCGTTTATGACCTGCTTTGCGGTAGCATCGTCAGCTCTCATGCCGTCAAAAGCGGTTTTTCCGTCTACATTGTCAAGTGAGCCTGCGATTTCCCACATCTTGCTATCCTTATGCTCTTCCATTGCCTTTATGGTGGCAGTTATCAGAGCTGTGGCGCTGGAATAAGCTTCAAAACAGCCTTTTCTTCCGCAGGTGCAGGGTCTGCCGTTGTATTCTATAACCGTATGACCCAGCTCTGCACCGCAGAAATTGAAG
Organism: Oscillospiraceae bacterium; assembly: GCA_014799325.1. Classification (GTDB taxonomy): domain Bacteria; phylum Bacillota; class Clostridia; order Oscillospirales; family Ruminococcaceae; genus Ruminiclostridium_E. The sequence continues at coordinate 13,592 of JAAVIE010000032.1, read as the reverse complement.
CCTGTGTAGATCTTGCCGTCAATGATAACGCCGCCGCCAACGCCTGTGCCAAGGGTTATTACAACGACATTCTGATAGCCCTTGCCGCCGCCTGCTAAATACTCACCGTAAGCCGCGGCATTGGCGTCATTCTCAACATATATTTCTTTATCGAGCTTTTCTTTGAGCATAGCGCCCAAATGAGTGTTTCTAAAACCTAAGTTGTTGCTGTAAAGCACTTCGCCCGTTTCTCTGTTAGCAGAGCCGGGAGTTCCTATTCCAACGGCGTTTATGTCATTGAGGGTGATATTTGCTTTTTTCAGGGCAAGGTCAACGGCTTCGCAAATGCCGTCGGCTATTCCCTCGGCCGGGCGGGGGAGATTTGTTTTTACGGAAGCGTCTGCCACTATCTCGTAGTTTTCGTTGACAATGCCAACCTTGATATTCGTTCCGCCTAAATCTATACCTATATTATACATTATATTTTTCTCCTGAGTTTTTATGAATTATGCTTATTTAAAAACGTCTTTAAAAACATCAACTCCGTTTTTGCGGATCACAAGTTGCTTTACCTTTTCTTGATCAGCGTTCAAAACCAGTTCTTCGGGGAAACCAACTTCGGAAATGAGCTTTAAAGCAGGTTCAAAGCTTCCTACTGTATTCCAGAAGTGAGAATCGGTGTTGACTACCACAAAGGCTTTCTCCTCCGCGCATACTGTGAGCATTTTTTTATAGAATTCCCTCTGCTCGGTTTTCCAGTCGTCACGAATGCGGGAGACATTAAGCTCCATAGCCTTTTGGTATGTATGGCAGGCTTTGCAGACCTCTTTCAGATCGTACTCAAAGCGGGCGGTGTCGGAATGTCCTATGCAGGAAACGTGGGGATTTTCAAGGAGTTTTATATAAGAATTGGTTATCTCGGATTTATTGCCCTCGCCCCAGTGATAGCTTGCTACTACCCAGTCCAGCTTTTTCAAAAGATCCTCGCTTACGTCGATTCGTCCGATGTTGTCTATGATATTGGCTTCAATTCCCCTCAAAACAAAGGTGTTGTATATCATTCTCGGCAAGACGGTCTGATTGTGATGATGCCATTCGTGAGGACTGTCGCCCATGCTTGAAGCGTGGTCTGTCATTGCCAGTATTTTAAGCCCGTTTTTCTCACCTTGAACAATGTTCTCCGTCAAGGTGGAATATGCGTGGGGAGATGCAAGAGTGTGAGTATGCAAATCGGCTATAAGTTTCATTTTTATACCTTCTTTCGGATAGCTTTCAAACAGCCCAAAATGTAGTTTTTCGCAAGATCAGGTAATATCGGTTACAATATCTGCGCTTTCCATGTTAAGACCTAAGTTGTCCATAAGCTCCTGTGCCGCATTGTAGCCCATTTTCTTCTGACGGTTGTTCATAGCAGCAACCTCAAGGATAACTGCAAGGTTACGTCCGGGCTTTACAGGCACTGTGATGTATGGAACCTTTACTCCCAAAATAGACATATAGTTGTTGTCAACACCCATGCGGTCATACACCTTTTCGGGGTTCCACAATTCCATTTCAACTACCATATCTATTTTTTCCGTGACCTTGACTGCGCCGAAACCAAAGAGCTGACGGGCATTGATGATGCCTATTCCTCTAAGCTCTAAGAAGTGGCGGATATTGTCGGGGGAGCTTCCCACAAGGGTTATGTTGGAGGTACGGCGAATCTCCACCGCGTCGTCCGCAACAAGACGGTGTCCTCTCTTTACAAGCTCGATAGCGGTCTCGCTCTTGCCGACGCCGCTGTCGCCAAGAATCAGTACGCCTTCGCCGTATATTTCAATAAGAACGCCGTGACGGGTGATTCTGGGGGCAAGACGGAGGTTCAGGAACGCTATCAGTGCCGCCATAAACTCGGATGTGCTGGCTTTGCTTCTGAACAAGGGCACCTCGTTTTCCTTGGCAAGTCCCTCTATTTCGGGAAACAGCTCCAGATCTCTAGTAACTATGAATGCAGGGGGCTTTTGGGAGAACAGGTTTGCAAAGGCGGAGATCCTCTTTTCCTCGGGAAGCTGTTCCATAAAAGCAAACTCTGCCTTTCCCGCTATCTGGATACGGGTGCTGTCAAAGTATTCGTAAAAGCCCGCCAACTGCAGTCCGGGACGGTTTACGTCGTTGTTTTTGATCTTTATAGTTTTGGGATCGCAGGGGCAATAAATAACTTCAAGAGAATATTCGTTGATAATATCCGAAAGCGGTACATAATATTCCTTTGGCATTGTTTATATATCCTTTCATAACAGTTTTATTATATTCGGTGATGATGTATGATGTTCAATAATGCTATTATCAAGAGCATTTTAGTCTGTGCTGTTCATATAATCCTGCTGTTCCTTTGTGAGCTTGTCAATCTCGATTCCCCAGAATTTCAGCTTTCTTTCAGCAACCTCGTTGTCTATATCCTTAGGAACGTTAATTATCATGCTGTCAAGCTTTCCTTTATGCTGAACAATGTACAAAGCAGACTGAAGCTGTATTGCAAAGCTCATGTCCATAATTTCTGCAGGGTGTCCGTCGCCTGCTGCAAGGTTCACGAGTCTGCCTTCTGCGATAACGTTGATCCTTCTGCCGTCCTCTAAGGTGTAGCACATTATGTTGTTGCGAGCAAGGTGACTTTCCTTGGCGATCTTTTTAAGTCCCGCAACATCCACTTCAACGTCAAAGTGTCCTGCGTTGCAGCAGATAGCGCCGTCCTTCATTACCTTAAAGCTGTCCTCGGTAATGACCTGATTGCAGCCTGTAACGGTAACAAAGAAGTCGCCTATCTTTGCGGCTTCGGTCATCTTCATTACCTTAAAGCCGTCCATAACAGCTTCCATGGCCTTTATGGGGTCGATCTCGGTTACGATAACGGAAGCGCCCAAGCCCTTGGCTCTCATAGCCACGCCCTTTCCGCACCAGCCGTAGCCTGCTACAACAACGTTTTTGCCTGCTACGATAAGGTTTGTAGTGCGGTTGATGCCGTCCCATACGGACTGACCTGTGCCGTATCGGTTGTCAAACAAGTGCTTGCAGTCTGCGTCATTAACAAGCACCATGGGGAATTTCAGCTTGCCTGCGGCGTCCATTGCCTTTAAGCGGTGGATTCCCGTGGTGGTTTCCTCGCAGCCGCCCAGGACTTTATCTATAAGGTGAGGGTACTCGGTATGTATCAGATGTACCAGATCTCCGCCGTCGTCTATTATAATGTTGGGTTCTGCCTTGATAACGCTGGAAATATGGCGGTGATATTCTTCTTCGGTGGCATTATACCATGCAAAAACGTTAAGACCGTCATGAACAAGGGCCGCCGCCACATCGTCCTGTGTGGAAAGAGGGTTGCTGCCTGTAACGTACATTTCTGCTCCGCCTGCGGCAAGTACCTTGCACAAATATGCGGTCTTAGCTTCCAAATGTACCGACAGGGCTATCTTCAAGCCCTTGAAAGGCAAGCTTGTAAACGAACTTGAATTTGTAAACTCCTCCTCATAGCTTCTGAGCAGGGGCATATTGTCTTTTACCCACTGAATTTTTCTTGCTCCGCTTTCCCAAAGGTCAATATCTCTTATTTCACTCATCACAATACTTCCTCCATGATATTATTAGTCATTTAGATATATTTTACCACATTTATGGATAAACTTCAAGATGTATTGTGAATAAAGTTTAGGGTATCGGTTTTTTTACAAATTTTTACTCTCCTACTTTATTTTTTTAAAATATGTGTTATAATATAGTTGACATTTTTTACAAAAGGAAGGTAAACACTATGGAAATCACAAAAGATATAGTTTATGTGGGAGTCAACGACCACAATGTAGACCTTTTTGAAGGTCAGTATGTCGTTCCCAACGGAATGGCTTACAACTCCTATGTTATCATTGACAGTAAGACCGCTGTTATGGATACTGTTGACGCTCACTTCACCCATGAGTGGTTGGACAATGTTCAAAACGCATTGAACGGCAGAAAGCCTGATTATCTCGTTGTTCAGCACATGGAGCCCGATCACTCCGCCAATATTGCAAATTTCTTAAAGACCTACCCTGAAGCAACCGTTGTTTCGAGTGCAAAGGCTTTCACTATGATGAAGCAGTTCTTCGGTGATGAGTTTGAGGACAGAAGGATCGTTGTTGCCGAAGGCGATACTCTCAACCTTGGAAAACACGTTCTTAACTTCGTTGCTGCGCCTATGGTTCACTGGCCCGAAGTTATTGTGACTTATGACAGCTATGACAAGGTTTTGTTCTCTGCTGACGGCTTTGGAAAGTTCGGCGCATTGGACGTTGATGAAGATTGGGCTTGCGAGGCTCGCCGCTATTATATTGGTATTGTCGGCAAGTACGGCGCACAAGTCCAGGCTCTGCTGAAAAAGGCTTCCGGCTTGGATATTCAGACTATCTGCCCTCTCCATGGACCTATTCTGAAAGAAAATCTGGGCTACTATCTCAATCTTTATAATACATGGTCATCTTATGAGCCCGAGAGCGAGGGCGTAATGATCGCTTACACCTCCGTTTACGGTCACACCAAGGCTGCTGTTGAAAAGCTGGCTGACAAGCTCCGCGCTAACGGCTGTCCTAAGGTAGTTGTTACAGACCTTGCACGCGACGATATGGCAGAGGCTGTTGAAGACGCATTCCGCTACAACAAGCTGGTTTTGGCTACCACCACCTATAATGCGGGAATATTCCCCTTTATGAGAGACTTTATCGAGCATCTCACCGAAAGGAATTATCAGAACCGCACAGTTGCCTTTATCGAAAACGGTTCATGGGCTCCTCTTGCGGCTAAGGTGATGAAGGGAATGTTAGAGGGCTGCAAGAAGCTGACTTTGGTTGATCCCGTAGTTACTGTCAAGTCCGCTTTGAGCGAGGAAAGCAATCAGAAGCTTGACGCGCTGGCAGAGGCTCTGAGTACCGACTATCTTGCAAGAAAAGACGAAACTGCCAACAAAAATGACCTTACAGCATTGTTCAACATCGGTTACGGCTTATATGTTGTTACCTGCAATGACGGTAAAAAGGACAACGGACTTATCGTAAATACTGTTACACAGGTAACAAACACTCCCAACCGCATCGCAGTTACTATCAACAAGGACAACTACTCTCATCATGTTATTATGCAGAGCGGTGTTATGAATATCAACTGCCTGTCTCAGGACGCGCCTTTCTCCGTATTCCAGCGTTTCGGCTTCCACAGTGGCAGAAATGTTGACAAGTTTGAGGGAGAAGAGGTTTTCCATTCTGACAACGGTCTTGTGTTCCTTTCCAAGCATATCAACTCCTTTATGTCCTTAAAGGTCGAGCAGTATGTTGACTTGGGTACTCATGGAATGTTTATCTGCTCTGTTACCGAATCGAGAGTTATTTCCAATGTTGAGACCATGACCTACACCTACTACCAGAAGAACGTTAAGCCCAAGCCCGAGACACAGGGCAAGAAGGGCTTTGTCTGCAAGGTATGCGGTTATGTTTATGAGGGCGACGAGCTTCCCGAAGACTTTATTTGTCCTCTCTGCAAGCACGGTGTAGCAGATTTTGAGCCTATCGAATAACGTTTGAACATTGTTCACTGTATAAAAATATTAAATAACAGCCTCGTGTTTTAAAAACGTGGGGCTGTTATTTTACAGTTTTTTACATAAGCACTAAACTTTTTATGTTATCTTCCGATATTATAATAAAGTATAACATTGAAGGGTGGTATCGCTTTATGATGCACTTAACAGGAGCAGGCTCAAACGTTCATGCCGGAAGAACTATGGCAGGACTTGACAGAACGAAAAAACAGGACGCCGATTCCAAGGCTCTCCAATTCAATAAAAAGCAAGGCTTTGACGAAGAAGAGGACAACGCTGTAAAAAAGCTGCAAAGTCAAATAAACGCTCTTAGAGATAAAATTCAGGAGCTTAACGAAAACGAGACTATGGACGCGCAGACCAAAGCGGAGCTTATCCAAAGCACAAAGGAGCAGATGAGCGCACTTAGCCAGCAGTTGAAGCAGCGTCAGTTTGATCTTCAGCAAGAAAAGCTTGAAAAGGAGGAAGAGGCTCAAAAGGATTGTATGCTTCCCTCCGCTGACAACGCGGTTTCTAAAAATACAGGCAAGTCCAAGTATGATAGCTTTTCAAAGGACGATGAGATAACTCAGATAAATGCTGCAGTGATCTCTGCTTCAAACCAAATGGATATTGCTAAAAAGCAGAAGTATTTCTCTACATATAAGGGAAATCAGATAAAGATACTTGAAAGAGATATTGAACGTGATACAAAGCTGGTTCATAAGAAAGAGGTCGGCGGACACGATACAAGGACTGTAGAAAAGGTGCTTGAGACTAACGCCAACGATACAACAGGAGAGGTTTCCGACAGAATAAGAAATACTCTTGAAAAAGCCCGCGCGGAAAACAATCCCGCATTGAATAAAGAAATGGATAAGGTTCTGATAGCCGATGTTACTGAGATCAACAGAGGATTTGCAGTTGAGCAGAAGGAAGATTCCATTTCAGAACTGAAAGCTGAGATCGGCGGACTGAGGAAAATGCAGGCAAGCGCTTTGGGCGACGCTAACCGCATTATCAACGGTTCCGATGATGAAGCCGAGGAAGCTGCGGACGAAAAGGGTGAAAAGCTGTTTGACAAGGCTGTTGATGACGATCCCAAAAAAGCATAATTGTTTTAAGTGATTTTGATTCCTGATAGAATAAGGCTGCACTGAACATCGTTCAATGCAGCCTTTTTTATCTGTAATAATACCCTTTAAAAAACAAACCGTCTTTTCAAATGTTATGTCCTGACAGCAGTATCAACCGCAGCATTCGCAGTCGTCACAATGAACGTTGAGCTTATCGGCCTCTTCGTCCATGCCGTTTTTGCGGTAGTAATCGGCAATAGCTGCCTTTACTGCCTGCTCTGCAAGAACCGAGCAGTGGAGCTTAACTGCGGGAAGTCCGTCAAGAGCTTCCACAACTGCCTTGTTAGTGAGCTTAAGCGCTTCGCTCAAGGGCTGTCCTTTTATCATATCGGTAGCTATCGAAGATGTGGCAATAGCCGCGCCGCAGCCGAAGGTCTTGAACTTAACGTCGGTGATAGTATCGTTTTCTATTTTAAGATACATCTTCATTATATCTCCGCACTTTGCGTTTCCTACCTCGCCTATGCCGCTGGCATCTTCGATCTCTCCCACATTATGGGGATTTGAAAAATGCTCCATTACCTTTTCACTGTATACCATAATTTTTTCCTCCTTGGATCATTTTTGTTCTGTAAATGATTATTTATGAACTTGTATTGTTGTGAACACTCACTTGTTTTCTTTAACTATTCTTTCCCAAAGGGGCGACATTGCTCTCAGTTTGGAAATAATTCCGGGAAGAACTTCCAACAGCTTGTCTATCTCCTCCTGTGTGGTATACTCGCTCATGCTAATGCGCAAACTGCCATGGGCTACCTCGTGAGTAAGTCCAAGAGCAAGCAGTACATGAGAGGGGTCAAGACTTCCCGAGGTGCAGGCGGAACCGCTGCTGGCAGCTATTCCCTGCAGGTCAAGCTGTAAAAGGAGAGATTCGCCCTCTACGCCCTCAAAGCTGAAATTAACTGTGGAGGGAATGCAGTGTTCTCTGTCGCCGTTGAAGTGAACGCGGTCGATCTTCATTACAGCGTCGTAGATCTGATCTGCGAACTTTTTGTGCTGTTCGTTAACATCGTCCATGGTTTCGTTGGCAGCAGCCATTGCTTCTGCCAAGCCTATGATCCCCGCAAGGTTCTCGGTGCCTGCTCTCAGTCCTCTTTCCTGTCCGCCGCCGCTGATAAGAGGGTTCAGCTTTATTCCCCTGCGGCAGTAAAGCAAGCCTACGCCTTTCTGCGCGTGGAGCTTGTGTCCGGAAATTGACAGCAGATCTATATTATCGGCTTGTACGTCAATGTGAATGTGAGGTGCAGCCTGAACTGCGTCTGTGTGGAAATATACACCATTTTCGCGGCATACCGCGCCGATCTCTCTTATGGGCTGAACGGTGCCTATTTCGTTGTTGGCGTACATTATTGTTACAAGGGCGGTCTTATCGGTTATAGCCGCCTTGACGTCCTCAACTTTAACAACACCGTTGGAGTACACAGGCAGGTAGGTCACTTCAAAGCCTTTTTTCTCCAGCTCTTGCAGGGTGTGGAGAACAGCATGGTGTTCAAAGGCACTGGTGATTATGTGATTTTTGCCCTTTGCTTTCATCAAGTCTGCAACAGAGCGGATCGCCCAGTTGTCGCTTTCACTTCCGCCCGAGGTAAAGTATATTTCTGCGGGCTTTGCGTTAAGAAGCTCGGCGCATTTGGTGCGGGCGTTTGTTATGGCTATTGACGCTTCCCTGCCCAGGGTGTATATTGAGCTGGGGTTTCCGTACTGCTCTTTTAAATATGGGAGCATGGCGTCAAAAACTCTGTCGCTGATCTTTGTGGTAGCGGCATTGTCAAGATAAATTCTTGTTTTAAGCATTTTTATCCCTTCTTTTAACCAAAGTATACCTAAATGGTACATTTTATTCTTTTGTTATTTTACACCATTTTTTCAGGAAATGCAATAGGTTTGGAGAATTTTTTATATTTTGATAGAAAAATTTTTAAGAGGCTGATTTTTACAGCCGCTTAAATTATTCTAAAAACTAATTATCCTGTGATCTTATCGAAAAATTCGGTCAAAGCACTTTCGCTCATATCATCGCCCAGACCCTTATCAGCCATAGCGGCGATCTCGGGGTTTATGGGCAGCCTGCAATATGACTTGATGCCAAATTTTTCCGCAGCCTCGCCAATATGGCTCTCGCCGAAAATGCTGTGTTCTTTTCCGCACTCGTCGCACTTGAAATAGCTCATATTCTCCACAATGCCCAAGATAGGAACATTCATAGCCTTAGCCATGTTGACAGCCTTTTCCACTATCATGGAAACAAGCTCCTGGGGGCTGGTGACAATAACGATACCGTCAACGGGTATGGACTGAAAAACAGTCAAAGGCACATCGCCTGTTCCGGGAGGCATATCTATGAACATATAATCCACATCGCCCCAGATAACGTCAGTCCAGAACTGCTTTACCATTCCCGCAATAACTGGTCCTCTCCAGATGACGGGATCGGTGGTATGCTCCAGCAAGAGGTTCAGTGACATTACGCCTATTCCCTTTTTGGTTCTTGCGGGAATAATGCCTGTTTCGTCACCCTGCGCCCTTTCGTTTATCCCAAAGGTCTGCGGGATCGAGGGACCTGTGATATCTGCGTCAAGAATTGCTGTACTGTGTCCGCTTCTTTGAGACTGCGCCGCCAGCATAGAAGTCACCATACTTTTTCCCACGCCGCCTTTTCCGCTTACAACGGCAATTACTTTCTTGATATGGCTCAGTTCATGGGGCTTTTCTCTCATATCCTCAGGCTGGGTTCTTGAAGGACAGCTTTCGCCGCAGGAGGAACAATCGTGTGTGCATTCGCTCATTTTTATTTATCCTTTCTTTTTTAAAATTTTTATATTCTTTCCATAACAAAATCGGTATTAACCGATCCGTCTTTTTGTGGAACATTTTCTTCGTACAAGATCTTAAAGCCATTTGCTTTATATGCGTTTACGGCAGTCAGATTGCCGCGGTTCACGTTTAAGCGGACAGGCATTCCGCCTATTTCGGACAGATGCTCAAAAACATAGTGTGACAGGTGCTTTCCTCTGTATTCCTTTAAAAAATACAGCTTATCCATATATAAATGATCAGTGTTCAGCTGATATGCTATAAAACCTATTCTTTCACTGTTCAGGAAAACATTTTCATAGATCATGCCGTCCTTTTTAAAATTCAGAATATTTTCGTATTCAAAATATTTTTCAATAAGCATTTCGGTGTGGGAAGGCTCTACTACCCCTTCGTAGCACTCACGCCAGATAGGCGCGGCAAAAGCTTTCAGCCCTTTCAGTTCTTCTTCCGTCATTGCTTTAAAAGTCACCATTGCGGCAAGCCCCCTTTTTGCGGAAGCCCAAACTTCCACTTTAAGATTATAGTACCTTTTATTTGGTCTGTCAAGTTTTTGTAAAATGTCAGTCATACTTTGAGCTTAACTGACCGCAGGCGGCGTTTATTCCCTCTCCGAATTTTCTTCTGAAAATGGCGTTTACACCGTTGCTTCTCAGCTGTCGGAAAAAATCGTCCGAGCGTGAAGAGGGTTTAAAATCAGAGCTTTCCGTTTGGTTATAGGGTATGAGATTTACAAAGCAGTCTATCCCCTTTATCAGCTCTGTAAGCTCATCTGCTTGCTCGAAGCCGTCGTTGATGCCGTCCAAAAGAATATACTCAAAGGCTATACGCTTTTTTTCGGACTTGGAATATTCCCTTACCGCTGTCATAAGTTCGTTTATCCCCCACCGCTTGTTGACAGGCATTAAACGGCTTCGTATCTCGTCGTTGGGCGCGTGGAGGCTTATGGCTAAGTTAAAGCCGCAGTCGATTTCCTTAAGCCTTTCTATCATTGGTACAACTCCGCAGGTGGAGAGGGTGATATGTCTGTTTCCGAAAGCAAAGCCATAGGGCGAGGACAGTATTTCCAAAAAGGTCTTGACATTGTCGAAATTATCCAAAGGCTCCCCTATACCCATTACGGAAATATGGTTGATCGGGTTTTCCCTCGCCATAACAAGGACTTGTGAAACCATTTCCCCAGCCGTCAGATCTCTCCGCTTTTTCAGCTTACCGCTTTGGCAAAAGGCGCAGTTCATGGCGCAGCCCACTTGTGTGGAAACGCACAAGCCTGCCCCGAATTTGTGTCGCATTAGGACAGTTTCCACCTTGCTTTTGTCCTTTAGCCCAATCAGCGCCTTTGCGGTGTCGCCGCCGTCCTGCAAGGCTATGGTTTCGGGAAGCGAAAAGGAAAAATCGTTCAGTAATTTATCCTTTGTCTTTTGGCTCAGCTCTGCTATCTCCTCAAGGGTTTTCTTGTTTCTGTATATGGCTTTATATAGTATTTCCGCTTTGGCTTTATTTTCGCCCAGGTCGGTGAAATATTTCTCTAATTTCTCTTTGGTGAAATCATAAAAGTTCATTTTTATACCTCGATTTTGTCACTTTATTTATTGTATCATTTTTGGACGATTAAATCAAGTAAAAAAATAACTCCCAAAGCCTTTTAAATCGGTTTTGAGAGTTAAGAATTTGAAATTTTACAGAATAATGCAGATCAAACCGCCGCAGCCGTCGTTTATTATACGCTGAATGGTTTCCTGGAGCTTCTGCCTTGCGTCCATAGGCATTCTGTAAAGCTTGTTGTGTAATCCCTCGGTGACAAGCTCGTGGAGGGATTTTCCGAAAATGTTGCTTTCCCAGATCTTTGCGGGGTTCTCCTCAAATTCTTTAAGCAGATACTTCACAAGCTCCTCGCTTTGCCGCTCTGTGCCTACTATTGGTGAGACCTCGGTGTTTATCTTCGCGCTCATCATGTGGATAGATGTGGATTCCGCCCGCAGTCTTACACCGTATTTTCCGCCTTGCTTAACTATTTCGGGTTCTTCAAGGGTCAGCTCATCGAGAGTGGGCATAACTATGCCGTAGCCCGTGGCTTCAACCTCGTCAAGGGCGCTTTTTACTCTTTCGTATTTCTTCTTGATCTGCGCCAGCTCTATCATGCAGGGCATCAGGTCGCTTTCGTCCTTGATGTCAAGTCCTGTGGTCTCGCCGAGAACTCGGTAGAACAGATCCCCTGCCAGCTCAACCTTTACATAGCCTGCGCCGCTGCCCAGATCTACATTTTCCACATTGCAGTCGGTGATGTACTCGTTTTCTGCCAGCTTGCAGGAAACTCCCTTTACCTCGCCTATATTGGTTATCTCGGCGGCGGATTTTTTCAGTGCGCTGAATATCTCGGTCTTGAGCCAATGACCTTTCTCCAAAGCCGTAAGCCATTTGGGAATTTTGATATTGATCTCTTTAACGGGAAACTGCAAAAGCACCTCTGCCAACAGATCCTTTATATCCCGCTCTGTGACCTCTAAGCAATTCAGGGGAATCACGGGCTTCTGGTATTTTTCCGTAAGCTCCGCCGCCAGTGCCCTGCTTTCCTCGGAATGGGGATTTTGGCAGTTCAGCACTACCACAAAGGGCTTGTGAATAGTGTTCAGCTCGTCAATAACACGCTGTTCCGCTTCCGCATATTCTTCTCTGGGAATGTCTGTGATACTGCCGTCGGTGGTTATCACCAAGCCTATGGTGGAATGCTCGTTGATGACCTTCTGAGTGCCCACCTCTGCCGCCATATTGAAAGGTACTTCGGTATTGAACCAGGGCGTTTTCACCATACGGGGCATTTCGTTTTCGATATAGCCTATTGAGCTGGGAACTATGTAGCCTACGCAGTCGATAAGCCGCACATTCATGGAAATGTTTTCCTCCACCTCAACGGTGATCCCCTGCTCGGGAACAAATTTCGGCTCGGTGGTCATTATGGTTTTTCCCGCCGCTGACTGAGGCAGCTCGTCAATGGCTCTCTCCTTGCGGAATTCGTTGTTTATGGAGGGGATAACAAGAGTTTTCATAAATCGGCTGATAAAGGTTGATTTTCCCGAACGGACAGGCCCAACCACGCCGATATAGATATTGCCCTCCGTTCTTTTTGCAATGCTCTGATATATAGAATTTGTCATTATTTCTCTCCCCCTTTAAACAATAGGAATAAGCAGCAGGCAGGGTTCGGACAGGATCTCTTCCTCCAGCTCGTTTTCTTCTCTTATGGCTTCGGGCTTGGTGTTGTACCTTTTGGCAATGGCGAAAACGCTCTCCTTTTCCTCTGCGTAGTACATTTTCAGCCCGTAATCGGTGTTTTTCTCCTTGGGCTTATCCTGATCGAGAATAACGTCCTCTATCACCTCTACGGTCTTTATCCTGTAGATACAGCCGTTTAAAGAGAGGGTCACTCTCAGCTCTGCGGTAGAATCGCCGTTTATATTAAAGCCTACGTCGTTAACCTGTATATTCTGATCGATAACGCAGTCCTCGTCACCGATGCCGCACTCGCAGGAAAGCTCAACCGCCTCGCTTTTTTCTATAAAGACAGGGGTTCCTGCGCCCGATAGTCTGCCGATAGCCTGTGAAACAAGCTGCCCCGATATTATCAAAGAGCCCTCGCCGTTGAATTTGCAGCTAACTCCCGTAAGATCGCAGCGGCAGTCGAAGATTTCTTCCAGGTTGCCTTCTTTGCATTCCAGCAGGGTTTTGTGGGTAAGCTGCTTTTGTATCTGTATGGGGGCGTATTCCGCTTTAACAGAGGTTTTGGTAAATTCCGTTTCGTATTCGGTGGAAAACAGATCGGTGAGAACGGGAATGCTGGTGTCCTTGCTGGCGGTTATCTTACAGTCTACTGTCAGATCACAGCCCAGTACCCTGCTCTCTCCGCTGTCGGAGGGCTTTATTTCAAGTCCGCAGTCCATTACCTTTATATCCGCATAACAGGTGTAGCTGTCGTCCAATCCGTCCATATCAATTATTCTGCTGATAGGCACAGACGCTTCCATGACCTCGGTGTCCTGGGTCTCCTCGTCGATCTTTACCAGATAGAGAGCCTTTACCTTTGC
>JAAVIE010000031.1 GCA_014799325.1 Oscillospiraceae bacterium | reverse complement strand
TTTTCATCTATTCTAAAGTTTTCGATTATTTCTTTTTTGTATTCCATTTATTTTTGAACTTTCTTTATTTAGATTGTGTTGGTTGGCTGTTATCATCGGAGGTGAGCACATAAAAGGTATCGAGCTTTACAGACTGTGCCGCCTTTATGATATCTTCCTTTGTGATTTTTTCATCACGTTTCATCATTTCCTCGGGCGACGCTAAGTCATCGGAATATATCCTTGACATATACCACGCCGCCATGGCGTTTAAGTTGTCATAGAAGGTTTTGAGGTAATTTCTTCGGTACATTTTCGCATTAGCTATATCTTCTTCGGAAAATTCACCTTTTTTCATAAGCTCCAGCTGATTTAAGATCTCTTCATAAGCCGGTTCTATTTTTTCCTTTTCCACTCCACATCTGACAGACAGCGCGCCTTTGAGCCAGTTAAACGATGAAAAACAGCTGTAGCACAGCGACATTTTTTCTCTCACATTTGAAAAGAGCTTTGATGTCGGAGTACCGCCGAATATCTCGTTCATCAGTATCATTGCGGAAGAATTCTGACAGTCGGTTTTAAATCCCACAATCATATTACTTTGAACAACGTTCATTGTTTCACGGACCTTTGCAAGCAGTTGCTTTAAGGGACTGACCTCGGTCCTGCAGGGGAAAATATCTTCCCGTTCAAGCTTGGAGAAAGTGCAGATCAGTTTTTTCTTCACTTCTTCAAAATCGCTTACTCCTGAGCATATTATTTCAACACGGCAGTGTTTTAACATACGCAGATAAGCTTTATATGAGGACTCGGCTGTAACCTCTTTGGCTTTTTTCACCGTTCCCAATATGTCAAGAGCGTAGGGTTCGCCTTTGTACATGATCTCGGCAGCTTTTATGGAAGCGTAAGACTGCTTATTGTTTATTTCGGATTCTATATCGTCAATAACCGATTGTTTTTCTCGCTTAATAAGTTTTTCGTCAAACTTGCCCTTTTCCTCCAAAGGATCAAAGAGACAGTCTGTGATCATTTCCACAGCCTCAATATCCATCTTTTCGTTGTCCAGAGCATATTTGCCGTCTATATAATTTATACCGAAAGAAAGCGCCTGCGTATCTCCGAACTGAAGAACATCTCCCGAAAGTCTTGTTGAATACATAGCGGAAAGCTTATTGTTCATCAAGGCATAGGTGGGATATTTGCGGCTGCATTTTGAAAGATAGTGGGAAACAACCGCATTTTCCGAAGCGGTTTCCTCAGATAACGGCGTGAAAAAGTTGATCGATATAAGATTAGTTTTAAATCTTGGATCGGATATTTTGCTTAAATATATTTCCTTTCCGATCTCTCTTCTTTGAAAATTGTCGGGCATTAAGCTTGTCCTTTCTTATTGAACATCTTTTTGAAAAATAATATATCAATATAGTATATCATATTTTTACTTTAATTTCCATATCTTTCACGAAAAAATCATTGTAAAAGGGAAAAAAATGGAACCCTCTAAGGGTCCCAAACTTAAATAATTAGAATGTGTAGAACAAAAGAAAGGAGACAACTAAAAAATAAGTAAATCATTGTGATTTAACTTACTTGTATTATACATCTTTTTGTTGACTTTGTCAACAACTTTTCACATTCTTGAAAAAAATTAGGCATTTCGACAAATATCAATGTTGAAAACTTACAAACTGCACATAGAAATTGTTAAAATGTATCTTAAATGTAATTGTTTTATACACATATTTACCAAATCCTATATAAAATGCTAATACTCTTATTGCTTCTTCTTTTTTACTTTTGGCTTTATCAGATCAAAGCTTTGCTCTAAAAGAAAGAAAATCGTATCGTCTTTAACGGTGTCGTCTAAAATGACCGTGATCCATTTATCCTTATTCATGTGATAAGCAGGGAAGAACCCCTTCTGTTTTTGCAGTTCTCCCACCATTAAGGGATCGCATTTTATGTCAAGCACATAGACGATCGTCTCGTCGTTATAACCCAATTTGCTTTTGGGTATATCCAATATAGCTCCGAACCATTTTTTATTGATACTGTTTCTGAAAACACCGCTGTTTGGGGTCTTTTCCCACAGATACTCGGGATCTGCTCCGTAAAACTCTTTGACGTGGGCAATTATTCTGTCCTTTTGAGATTTTTTTGCCATTGTTTTTCTCCTTTGAGAGTATTAAATATCATATCAAAATAAATCCTATGATCAACAGTAATGTGACTATAAACCGTATAATGTGGTGGATAATATGAAAGCTTTCGCTCTTTTTTCCGTTTATAACGGCTGTAATGCAGATAAGCGCACCTCCTGCTATCGGGGCAATCCAACTAAAGGGAATATGTATGATATGAAGCCCTATCCCCGCAATCAGAATCAGTCCTCCAAGTGCCATTATAGCATGTGTGGTTTTTTGCTCAGCCTTTTTGAGCTGCGAAAATGCCGCAAAAAAAGGATAGAACGCCGTACAATGCTGTAATTGCGTAAAGTACATATCTCATAAAATTTTTCCTTTCTGTTTTTTGATCGTACTTTTATTCTATCATATATTGATTCAAAATGCAATAAAAGTTTATTGCTCGGGTTATTTTGAATTTTCCTGCCGTTTACGCATTTTATGCCAGTTAATAAACC
This sequence comes from Oscillospiraceae bacterium, assembly GCA_014799325.1. Classification (GTDB taxonomy): domain Bacteria; phylum Bacillota; class Clostridia; order Oscillospirales; family Ruminococcaceae; genus Ruminiclostridium_E. The sequence goes on along the minus strand of JAAVIE010000031.1, from coordinate 2,487 downwards.
CATAAATATCATTGACCAGAAATACAATAAAGCAAATTACCACGGAAAGATAGGATATATCCTCTATTGCCGACAATACCCATAAAACTATCAATACAATATCGTTAGCGGCATAAGCGGCAGCAAAATAGGCGCTTCTTTTTAAAGAAAGATAGACTGCAGCAAAGCTTGTAGTAACCGATATAGTGCTTGGGAGCAGATTTGACGTGCCGAATGCTTTTAGGATAAAGTAAAAAATCACAGTAACAGCCGCTGTCAACAGCACAATAACCGGTATCTCATTTTTCTTTAACCGTCTGATCTCCACTTCCGACTTGTTGCCGTTATATGGATTTTTCAGCCATGATATCAGCGCAAACACTGCCATTGGCGCAGTCATTCCGAGATAAGTTATCATTTCTCCATAATAACGTGATGAAAAAGAAATTATCCCGTACAAAACGCTGAAAAGGATTATCAGCAGTTGCCCCAAAGGATTTCCCTTTGCTCCGAAGATCAGCGATGTCACTCCGATCAGCGAGGCGGCAAGGGTCAGTATACTTCCTCCTCCGAAAACAAAAAATGAAATAACGATCAGGGCGACCGAGGAACACCATAGGATTTTTTCAATCTTAGTAAAATAGTTTTTTAAATATTTTAGCATAAAGCTCTCCAAAATAAAAAGGGCATTTGTAAGCACATCTTCTAAGACCTAACGATGTGCTTCAAATGCCCTTGCATTTTTCTACCCGGTGGCAGATTTTTATATTTTATAATTCAGCGATTACTTATGCAGATTAGACGCCTTATAGGAAGTATGCAGAACCTCGTGAGCCTTATGGCTTCCGGGTTCGCCTAAGAATTTCTCATAGACCTCCTTAACGTCGGGGCTTTCATGAGATTTTCTCAAAGGTCTGTTTTCATCTGCATTGTAAAGAGCCTTTGCTCTTTCAGCTCTGATATCGGTAAAGTTGCGGACGTCTGCGGGAACTATAACCTGTCCGCCGCCGTTTACGCAGCCGCCGGGGCAAGCCATAATTTCGATAAAGGTAACGTTAAGCTCGCCGCTCTTGACTTTTTCAAGAAGCTTCTTAGCGTTAGCAAGTCCGGAAGCTACTGCAACGGTGATGTCCTTGCCGCCTACATTGTAGGTGGCGGTCTTAACTCCTTCAACACCTCTTACTTCCTTAAACTCAACAGGGCTGTTTACGTCCTCGCCTGTGAGCTTCCATACTGCTGTACGAAGTGCAGCTTCCATAACGCCGCCTGTTGCGCCGAAGATAACGGCAGCGCCTGTGCCAATGCCCAAAGGACTGTCAAAGCCCTCATCAGGCAGTTCTCTGAAGCAAAGACCTGCATGATTGATCATCTTTACAAGCTCACGGGTGGTAATGGAGATATCAAGGTCGGGATATCCTGAAGCGCTCTGATCCTCTCTGCCGATCTCAAACTTCTTAGCAGTGCAGGGCATAACGGAAACGCTTACAATGTTCTTGGGATCGATTCCCATTTTCTGCGCCCAGTAGGTCTTGGTGATAGCGCCGTTCATCTGCTGGGGAGATTTGCATGAGGAAAGGTTGGGAATAAACTCGGGGTAGTAAGCCTCGCAGTATCTGATCCAACCGGGGGAACAGGAGGTGATCATAGGAAGAACGCCGCCGTTCTGTACACGGTCAAGCAGTTCTGTTGCTTCCTCCATAATGGTAAGGTCAGCACCGAAATCTGTATCAAATACGGCATTGAAACCAAGTCTGCGGAGTGCTGCAGCCATTTTTCCCTCAACGTTTGTACCCATAGGATAGCCGAAGGCTTCACCGATAGAAGCGCGAACTGCGGGAGCAGTCTGTACAACAACTACCTTTTCGGGATCGTTGATAGCAGCCCAAACCTTGTCGGTATCGTCTTTTTCGTTTAAAGCGCCTGTGGGGCATACAGCGATACACTGTCCGCAGGAAACGCAGGCAGTATCAGCAAGATCCATATCAAAGGGGCTGCCGATAGATGTTTTGAATCCGCGGTAGTTAGCGCCGATAACGCCGATACCCTGTACATTTGTACAAGCGGCGATACAGCGGCGGCAGTTGATGCACTTTTCGTTGTCACGGGTCATGTGAGCTGCGCTGTCGTCGATCTCATATTCATTTCTTACGCCGTCAAAAGCGGGCTCATGCTGAACACCCAATTCCTGACAAAGAGCCTGCAATTCACAGCTGCCTGCTCTGGAGCAGTAAAGGCATTCCTTTTTATGGTTGCTGAGCAGAAGCTCAAGAGTCATTTTTCTGCTTTCGAGAACAGCGGGGGAGTTGGTAAGAATATTCTTACCCTCATCAAACTTGGAAATGGGGTACATACAGGAAGCTACAAGGCTTCTTGCGCCGGTCATTTCCACTACGCAAATACGGCAGGCGCCTATTTCGTTGATATCCTTGAGCCAGCAAAGAGTAGGAATGCGTATTCCGTTTTTGCGTGCGGCTTCAAGTATGGTTGTACCCTCTTCAACGGAACACT
>JAAVIE010000030.1 GCA_014799325.1 Oscillospiraceae bacterium | reverse complement strand
GGTTCTCTCAAGAAAGTTGGCGGTAATTTACTGATTTAAAAAGAATTTCAAAATTCCGAAAATGAAGCTCAATGGCGCAAGCGCCAAGAGCTTCATTTTCGGAACCGGACAAAATTTTCTCCAAAAATTTTGTCCTTTTTGAAATTCGTGCTATCAAGACAGTGGTGCGATTGGGAGTCCGCCTTTAAGGAACAAGTTGGAATTTACAGATCAATTAAAAGAACGTCATCTGCGCAGTTTTGTCAAGCCCTTCAAAGACATTCATATCCTCCAGCTTCTGCATAACAGTCTTATTGATGCCGCCCTGGATCTGAATATCTTCAACGCTTAAGAAATCGTTTTTGTTAATGATCTCCTTAAGAGCCTTTGCAGCATTTTCACCGCAGCCCTCAACGGCAAGCAGAGGGAGCCTTAAATTTCCGTCCTCAATAACATACCTTGTAGCGTCGCTTTTCAGATAATGGACAGGCAAAAACTTCAATCCCCTATTCAGCATTTCATAAACCAACAAATATGCTTCAGCCATAGCCTTGTCCTTTGCGGTAGCTTCGGGGTTAGCCTGTATCTGCTGAATACGTGCTTTTACCGCCGCTTTTCCCGCTAAAACGGTATTGACCTCAATATTTTCGGTATGCTTGGTAAGAACCGCCGCATAAAAGGCGGAGGGGTGGTATATCTTGAACCAGCCCAGCTTTACCGCACCTGTTACATAAGCCGCCGCGTGAGCCTTGGGGAACATGTACTTGATCTTCTTACAGCTTTCAACATACCATTCGGGAACATTATTTTCCTTAAAGGCATTATATATGTTTTCATCAAAAAGCTTTTTGGCATTTCCCTTACGGGTAATCTCCATTATCTTAAATGCAAGTCCGGGCTCAACACCCTTGTGCATCAAATAGACCATTATGTTGTCACGGGTACCGATAACCTCGGAAATTGTACAAGTGCCGTTGGCGATAAGATCCTTGGCGTTGCCTAAATATACGTCAGTACCATGGGAAAGTCCGGATATCTGCAAAAGGTCAGAGAAAAGCTGCGGCTTGGAATCCTTAAGCATCTGAATAGTGAAGCTGGTACCGAATTCGGGAAGTCCGTAGGTTCCCAAAGGCAGCAGTACGGGATCCTCTTCCTCAAACTTCAGCGCCTTTGTTGATGTAAACAGGCTAAGCACCTGTGCGTCGGAGGTAGGTATATCCGCGATCTTCAATCCGGTAGAATCCTCCAGATGCTTATAAAGAGTAGGCACATCATGTCCCAGCTCGTCCAGCTTCAGAATGTTGTCATGCAAAGCGTGGAAGTCAAAGTGAGTGGTGATAACGTCCTTAGTGGCGTCGTCGGCAGGTCTTTGAACAGGCGTGAAGTCGTAGACTTCATAGGCGTCAGGCACAACTACCATTCCGCCGGGGTGCTGTGAGGTGGTGCGCTTAACTCCCGTAAGTCCTAAAGAAAGCCTTGTCATCTCTGCCTGGCTGCAAGTCTTTCCCTTTTCCTGCATATATTTTTTAACAAATCCGAAAGCAGTCTTTTCCTGAATAGCCGAGATCGTTCCCGCCTTGAACACATGATCCTTACCGAAAAGCTCTTCTGTATATCTATGAGACTGCGCCTGATATTCACCGCTGAAATTCAGGTCGATATCGGGGGCTTTATCTCCCTTAAAGCCCAGGAAGGTCTCAAAAGGAATATCGTGTCCGTCTCTCTCCATATCCGTACCGCATTCGGGGCATTGCTTAGGCGGTAAGTCGTAGCCCGACTGAACAGTACCGTCGGTTATAAACTCATTATGACGGCACTTGGGGCATCTGTAATGTGGCGGCAGTGGGTTTACCTCGGAAATTCCCGACAGTGTTGCTACAACGGAAGAACCAACCGAACCTCTGGAGCCTACCAGATAGCCGCATTCGTTGGATTTCTTTACCAGCTTCTGCGCGATCATATAAAGCACGGAAAAGCCGTATTTGATAATGGCGTTCAGCTCCTTATTAAGACGAGCCTCTACTACCTCGGGCAGTTCGTCGCCGTACAGCTCATGAGCCTTGTTCCAGCAAAGACTTTGAAGCTCCTCCTCCGCTCCCTCGATAAATGGTGTGTATGTACCCGAGGGGATAGGCTGTAAGGTGTCAACCATATCGGCTATTTTATTGGTATTGGTAACAACTACCTCGTAGGCTTTTTCCTCTCCTAAATAAGAAAACTCCTCCAGCATTTCCTCTGTAGTACGCAGATACAATGGCGCTTGGAATTCCGCGTCGCTATAGCCTTGACCTGTCTGTAAGATCTCGCGGAAAATGGCGTTATCCTTATCCATAAAATGCACGTCACAGGTTGCCACAACAGGCTTGCCCAGCTTATCGCCCAAAGCCACGATCTTCTTGTTGATCTCCTGCAAGTCCTCAACGGAATTAACCTTACCCTCTCTCAAAAGGAACATATTGTTGCCCACAGGCTGGATCTCCAGATAGTCGTAGAAGTTGGCAATCTCCTCTATGCTCTCCTGTGATTTGCCTTCAAAAATGGCTCTGAAAAGCTCTCCCGCCTCGCAGGCGCTGCCTATAATAAGTCCCTCGCGGTGGTTTTTCAGCTCAGACATGGGAATTCTGGGCTTTTTAAAGAAATAGTCAAGGTTGGAGAAGGAAATGAGCTTGTACAGATTTTTAAGTCCTGTATTGTTCTTAGCAATTATTATCTGGTGGTAAGTGGGCATCTTCTTGACGTCTACATTACCCAGAACGCTGTTCAGATCTCCTAATTTTTCAATAGCTCTACCCTTGGAGGAAAGATCTATCAGCTTAATAAATATCTTCGCCAGCATTTTGGCATCGTCGCTTGCTCTGTGGTGGTTAAAGTCGCCGCATTTCAGCTCCTTTGCCATAGCGTCAAGGGTGTATTTCTTTTTGTTGGGAATAGCCGCCCTGCACAGCTTTAAAGAATCTATGTATGGATTGTGGTAATTTATTTTATTTCTTTCGCATGCTGCGCGGATAAAGGAAGTATCAAAATCCGCGTTGTGAGCGATAAGGGGCGCGTCGCCGCAAAATTCCAGAAAGCTCTTTACAGCTTCGCTCTCGCCGGGGGCGCCTGCAACCATTTCATCTGTGATGCCTGTTAATTCTGTAATATTTTCGGGAATATGCTTTTCGGGATCCACAAAGGTCTCAAATTCCTCCACTACCTCTAAATTCCGCAGCTTAACCGCCCCTATCTCGGTAATACGCTCGGTGGCCGGGGAAAGTCCTGTGGTTTCTATATCAAATACAATAATATCATCGTTGACCGAACGGTTGGTACAGCCCTCAACCAAAGAGTGACCGTCGTTGACAAAATATGCTTCCATACCGAACAGCACTTTGAACTTGGTATCGGGGTCACTCTTTCTTATAGCATTCAAAGCATTCATGGCGTCGGGATATGCCTGAACGTTGCCGTGGTCAGTAATTGCCACAGCCTTATGACCCCAGTCGTAGGCTCTTTTCACCAGATCTCCCGCAGGAGTGATGCCGTCTGAATCGGACATATTGGTGTGGAGATGCAGTTCCACGCGCTTTTCGGGTGCGTTGTCCTTTTTCTTGTGCTTTTTCACCCTCATTATTGACTTGGGCTCAAGGTAATTTGACTTTGTAAAGGTATCAAACTTATAATCTCCGTTCACAAGCAAGGTAGTGCCTTTTTTTACAAAGCCGTATTCCCCCGCTTTTTCGGTGGGGGTAAAAATTCTTAAAACCTGAGAAGTGGTATAATCTGTAAAATAAGCGGTGAAGATCGTAAACTCACCGTTTTTGATAGTTTTTTCTTCAACGCTGAAAACGTCTCCCCAAAAGGTAACGTCGCTCTGTTCATCAAAAATATCGCTCATAGCAGATGGCTGAGTATTGATAGCTTTTCCTGCCAGCAGCTCGGCTTCGTTTTCCAACAGCTCCGATTCAAACATCAGCGGCATTTTCTCAGGTTCTTTATATACGGTCATTCCCCTTGAACGCTTTTGGGGCGCGCTTCCGCCGCCGTTCTGAAAATCCCCTTTATAATAGTTCTTTTTTTCCTCATTAGAGGGTGGAGGTGCCGGAATAAATGCCTCGGGAGGAGGGGGAGGAAGCTCGGAATCGTCTGACTTTATTTTTTCCTCCCTGTTGTCAATATCAACGGCGGTAACTCCGTCAAAAATGACCTTGATACTTACATCAAAAAAGCCCTTGGCGTACTTTTCGATCTCTTTATCGATCTTGCCCTCGGTCAATATTTCGCCGCCGCCGTTTTTCAGGGTGATCTCATATATACCGTCGCCCTCGGATATTTCGGCATTATTCAGATATCCGTTGATCTTTCCCTTTAAATTAGGCTTTGCACGAAGCAAGTCAATAATATGATAGATCCTTTCCGCAGAAAACAAAACAGAGGGATATTTTGGAAAAATTTCCGCTGACATAAGACCCAGCCGCTTTTTTATGATTTCTGCAGCATCAAAGATGTCCTTGCTTTCGGGAACATCTTCCATTGAAAGCTGTATCATCATGGAATTGCCCTTTTTATTATAAATAATTGAGCTTATCTCACCGTTTCCCACTATTGTGCCAAACTCGGCATTTTCAAAAAGATCAAAAAGTTTTTTCGACATATTCTTGCACCTCAATTATCATCAATTTTAAATATCCTAAAGCTTTTCTATTTCCTCCAGTAAGACAGGCAATAGCTCTTCTTCCTTTACCTTGCGCAGGATCTCGCCTTTTCGGAAAACAAGACCCTCGCCCTTTCCGCCTGCAATGCCTATATCAGCTTCTCTTGCTTCTCCGGGACCGTTTACCACACAGCCCATAACGGCGATTTTTATGTTTTTATGTACATTTGCAACGGCTTCCTCTACCTTGTGAGCAAGACCTATAATGTCTATCTGCGTTCTTCCGCAGGTAGGGCAGGAAACTATCTCCACAGTGTTTTTGCCCTTTCCCACTGCTGTAAGTATATCATAAGCCGCCTTGACCTCAAGGACAGGTTTTTCGGTAAGGGAAACTCTTATAGTGTCGCCAATGCCGTCACATAGTAATGAACCTATACCTATGGCGGATTTTATCACGCCCATTCTTTCGGTGCCTGCTTCGGTCACTCCTAAATGCAAGGGATAATCGCATTTTTCGCTCAGCATTCTGTAAGCCTTTATCATTACAGGCACAGAGGACGCCTTTATGGAAATAACCGTATCTTCAAAATCCTGCTGTTCCAGCAGTTTAACATGATTTAACGCGCTTTCAACCAAAGCCTCCGCACAGGGAGAACCATACTTGTTCAAAAGCTCTTTTTCCAAAGATCCGGAATTAACACCTACTCGTATAGGAGTATTGTTCAGCCTGCAAGCCTTGCAGACTTCTCTTACCTTATCCTCTGAGCCGATATTTCCCGGATTTGTCCTAAGCTTATCCACGCCCATTTCGACGCATTTTAAAGCGATCTTATAATCAAAATGAATATCCGCCACTAATGGAATGGATATTTTTTCTTTAATAGCGGGAATAAGCCGTGCCGCCTCAATGGCGGGTACAGAGACCCTCACGATCTCACAGCCTGCCTTTTCCAGTTCCACAGCCTGCGCAACGTTCCCATCAACATCTTCGTAAGGAACATTCAGCATTGACTGCACATAGATATTTCCGTCACCTAAAGTTAAATTTCCGACTTTAACGGTTTTTTTCACAAAAACACTTCCCTTTTTATCAATTTATCCCGTAACCAATTTAACTATATCGTTAAATGTGATAACCAGCATCAAAAGCATGAGCGCGGCAAATCCTACAAAATGGACTATTCCCTCATGTTCGGGCTTCATAGGCTTGCGTCTTATCAGCTCTATTATAAGAAAAATAATTCTGCTTCCGTCAAGGGCAGGAATTGGCAAAAGGTTCATAAGCCCTAAGTTTACGGTGATAAATGCTATCATAGAAAGGAAATTGACAGCATTTGCCTTAAAGGTAGCCCCCGCAGTGGCAGTCTGAGAAATGGCAGAGACTGTTCCCACTGGCCCCGAAAGGTCGTTCAATCCATAAGTTCCGCTTATGAGGTCGATAAGTGAGATCCACACCAAACGCCCGTAGGTAGCCGCTTCCCTGAAGCTGTATACAAACACATTACCGAAATCTATTTTATAAGCCCGCACTATAAAATCCAGATCAATGCTGTTTCCGTTTTCGGTTTTCTTTGTGGCAAAAGGCACGTTTTCAAGAGTTACTGTCTCGCCGTTTCTGTTCACCACAAAGTTGTACTGAATAAATTTCTCATCATCACCGGCTTTTAATGCCTTATTCTGGAGCGCGTAGGAAATATCCATTGAGCTCCAGACAGAATGTCCGTTGATGCTGACAATTTCGTCCCCAGCCTGCAAATACTGCGAAGAAACAGCATTATCGCTGAACTTTGCAATCTCGGGAGTAATGACAATACCGCTTACAAGAATAACAACCGCGCAGATAAGAACGCCAAGAACCAGGTTCATAATAGGT
>JAAVIE010000029.1 GCA_014799325.1 Oscillospiraceae bacterium | reverse complement strand
GAGTGGTGACCCGCTCTTAGGGAAAGTTGGCGGTAATTTGCTGATTTAAAAAGAATTTCAAAACCGCGAACTTTTTAAAAAATTTCTTGGAAAACTGGGAAATTTTTTAAAAAGTTCAGCTATTAGGTACTTCTCGGCAAGCCGAGAAGTACACGCAGCAAAGCTGCTCTGACTGCATTTAGAGTTTTTGCTTGAAAAGCCGGGCAAAAACTCTAAACGCAGTCGATTTTTGAAATTCGTGCTATCAAAGCAGTTGTGCTGTTAGGAGTCCGCATTTTAAAACTTGTGCTATCAAAGTAGTTATGCGAGTGGCAGCCTGCCTTTAGAGAATGTGGTGCTTTTTATTTAGTGTGTGTCAAACCAAGTTTTTCCTATTTTCACATCTGCGGTCAAAGGCACTGTTAGCTTAAAGCAGCTCTCCATTTCTTCCTTCAATATATCTGCTGTTTTTTGTGCGTAATCTTCTTCTACCTCAACTATCAGCTCGTCATGGACTTGCAATATCAGCTTTGCAGGAAGCTTTTCAGCTTTCAGTCTTTCATATACCCTTATCATAGCTAACTTTATAATATCCGCGGCAGTTCCCTGTATGGGCGTATTCATGGCGATCCTGTTTGCCGCCGCCTGCACCAGCTTGTTTGAAGCGGTTATATCGGGAATATACCTCCGTCTGCCGAACATGGTCTCTACATAGAGATCCTTTTTTGCCCCTGCAACAGTGTTCTTCATAAAAGCGTCAACTCCGCTGTATTTGGCTAAATAGGATTCTATATACCGCTTGGCTTCGGCAACGGAAACGCCCACGTCCTTGGACAGAGAAAACGCCCCTATACCGTAAACTATACCGAAATTCACCGCCTTAGCCCGTGAACGCAATTCGGGAGTTACCCACTCCAATGGCTGATTGAACACCTGGGAAGCGGTTATAGCGTGAATGTCGTCATTATTCAAAAACGCCTTTTGCATTATCTCATCGCCTGCAAGGTGAGCCAGCACTCGAAGCTCGATCTGTGAGTAGTCCGCATCAACCAAAACGCAGCCCTCTTTGGCGGTGAAAAACTTTCTCATATTCCTGCCCAGCTCGGTGCGGACGGGAATGTTCTGTATATTGGGCTCTGCGCTGCTTATTCTGCCTGTGCGGGTCTCGGTCTGCTTAAAGGTGGTGTGGATCCTTCCGTCCTCACTTACTGCCGCTTTCAATCCGCTGACATAGGTGGATTGGAGCTTTGTAAAGGCTCTGTAGTCGGATATAAGGGGAATTATGGGGTGCTTGTCTGCCAGGGATTCCAGCACATCCGCATTGGTGGAATAGCCTGTCTTAGTCTTCTTACCGCTGGGTAAATTCAGCTTTTCAAAGAGGATCACCCCTAACTGCTTTGGGGAACCTATATTGAACTTCTCCCCTGCCAGCTCATAAATTTTGCTCTCTGTTTGGGCGATCTTCTCCTCAAGCTCCTTGCCGAAATCGTCAATGCCTGCAATATCCACCTCTACTCCTGCAATTTCCATATCGGTGAGGGTCTTGGCAAGGGGGATCTCAATTTCCTCCAAAACCTTGTTGAGCTTCTGGGAATGTATATTGTTGAGCAGCTTGCTCATCAGGCGGTAAAGTCTGTCGGGAAGCTCCTCTTTGTTTGCAGGGGGAGTTACGCCGTACCTGGTGCAAACCTTGTCCATTTCATAGCCACTTGATGTGGAATCCAAAAGGTAAGCCGCAAGGGTTGCGTCAAATACAACGTTTTTCGGCTCGATGCCCTTGGGCATTGTGTAGGCGTACAGCGCTTTCAAGTCAAAGGTGCGCTTTTCCGCATCGCTTTCTAAAAATTCTTTTAAATTCTCGGGTTCAATAAATTTACTATCGGTACAAATATACACATTATTGTTGAAAAGTATAATATTTGGCGTATCTTTGTCGGGAATGATCTCTTCACTTTCCTTACCCTTTTCAGAGGCAGAATTGTCTATCGCTTTTTGCGCCGCGTTTTCGTTGGCGATCTTCATACTTTCCGCAGAAACGTTCATCTTCTTAAGAACACTGAACATCTCCAGCTCGGTGAGCATCTCCGCAATCTTTACCTCGTCACGCTCCTTGGGGATATAGCTGTTCATATCCGTGTCAATGGGGGCGTCAAGGGCAATAGTACCCAGCTTTCGGCTCAGCTCACAGCTTTCCTTGCCCTCGGTAAGCTTTTTCCTAAGTCCTGCGGTCATCTCCAAAGTGTCTAATTTATCATAAATATTACTTACAGTAGAATATTTTTGTATGAGGTCAAAGGCAGTTTTCTCCCCAACTCCCTTTACTCCGGGAATATTGTCGCTGCTGTCGCCCATAAGAGCCTTTACTTCAAGCATCTGTATAGGGGTAACGCCGTACTTGTTCATAATTTCCTGGGGTGTGTACAAGACGTCCTCTTTATTTCCCGCCATATTGACATAAACCTTTTCGGTAACAAGCTGAAAGCTGTCTCTGTCACCTGTGGCGATTATGGCGGTATTTCCGCTGAGTTCCGCCGCGTGAGATAGGGTACCTAAAATGTCGTCCGCTTCCCAGCCCTCTTTTTCCACAACGGCAATGCCCATGGCGCGGAGAAGATCCTTTACAATAGGCATCTGCATGGCAAGCTCCTCGGGCATGGGCTTGCGGGTTCCCTTGTACTGGTCGTACATCTTATGGCGGAAGGTGGGGGCTTTAAGGTCAAAAGCCACTGCAATGCAGTCGGGCTTGAAGTTGTTTTCAAGCTTTAGAAGTATATTCATAAAACCCGTTACGGCGTTGGTAAAAACGCCCTTTTTATTGGAGAGGGCGCGGATCCCGTAAAAGGCGCGGTTGATTATGCTGTTTCCGTCTATTACAAGTAATTTCATAGTCTCACCTTTTTCATAATACATATTTTTAACAATTATATCATACTTTGCGACTAATGTCAAAGCTTTTTTAGTAACAATAACCATAGACGTAATTGTGAAAATTTAAAAAAATGTAAATTTGTAACCATTTTGTAATTGATTAGATCAGTTGGTTATGATAAAATAGTATTTATAACAGTATTGGAGGTAAAATATGAGGTCAAGGGCAAAATCCAACCTTTTTATATTTATTATAATAGCATCTCTGCTTTTCTGCGGAGGCTGCGACGGCAATAATATTTTGAATCAGCTTGATGAAACCGATATTTCTTATATAATGAAAACCGATCTAAGCTGCTTTAACGGTGAGGAGCTTTACATAAAAACGCCCTTTTACCCCTCCTCAGATATTTTGATAAGATACGGAAATCCCGTTTATTTTGACGGCAGACGGCTTTATTTCTTCCGATACAGTATCACTGAGGCTGAAACAAGCGAGGAAAAGGCGGAAAGCGGAAACACAGTTACCCCCAGAACAGCGGTTATAGCCTGCTTTGACACCGAGAAAGGGGAAACCGAGCTTATTTTGGAGGAAGAAAACAAAAAGCATATCAGCTATTCCTTCGCCGCATTTAAGGATTCGTTTTTATATTACTACCGAGCGGAGCAGGACAGCGGAGGGGAAGCGGTCAGCGACGCTGCTCTTTACCGCATCAATGTTGACGAAAAAAAGGCTGAAAGGATCGCAGAGGCAAGCGTTATCAACGGCGCTCTCCCAAAGCAAAAGGGAGTATGGGCGGGAGAAAGCCTTTATTTTGAACAGATAGCGGTTTCCGATGACCCAACCGATTCCGCTTTATATTCCTATATTTATTCCTACAACACCCGAAACGGAGAATACAAGGAATTTAAACGCGGCATACATAATCTGATGAGATACGGCGACAAGATAGCTTACATAAAGGACGTAAAGGTCTGCTGCTGCGATCCCTCAGGCGAAAACGAGACCGAGATATATGCCCCCGATGAATCGGATAATATTGCTTTTTATTCTAACGGCGAAAAGATATTTTACCAACAGTTTGTATCCGATGGAGAAAAGAATTCTGTGGAAACGGGTTATATTTCGGGCGGAAAGAAAAAGAAGATCGGCTGGAATATCAAGAAGGACGGCAGATTCAGCCTTATGGAGGGCGAAACAATGTTCCTGATGACCGTTTCAGGGGGCGATAATATAGTTTATGACAATAATCATGGCTGTTTTGCGCGTATAAGCCTTAACCGCGAAAACCACCGGGGATACCCCGCCGAGGATTCGGTGATGTTCGTCTGCTATGACGGGGTGGGGCAAAATCCCGTTTTCTATCTCTATTCGAGGGAGAAGATAAAGGGGCAGCTTCCCGCAGCGTTAAATGCTCCAAAAGAAAATATGCTGGAAAGACCATAATTTGATTTCCACTCGCACAACTGTCCTAAAAGAGCGATAAAAATCAGCACAACACCTCTAAAAGCAGGTTTCCTAACAGCACAACTTCCATGATAGCACAAGTAAAAAAATGCGGGTCGCCACTCTCACCACTTTCCTGATAGCACGAATTTCAAAAAGGATAAAATTTTCTCCGAAAATTTTATCCGGTTCCGAAAATGAAGCTCTTGGCGCTTGCGCCATTGAGCTTCATTTTCGGAATTTTGAAATTCTTTTTAAATCAGTAAATTACCGCCAGCTTTCCTGAGAGAATTATAAATCAGCACAACTTCCCTAAGAGAACCAAACCCGCACAACTCCCCTAAAAGAACCCTCAAAAAACTTGTAACCAAATTGTAATCAAATTGTAACTGCTTTGTAATTGTATTTTGTCCTTTTTGCTGTATAATATAATTAAAGGAAAGAAAAACCGCCGAAAGGAAAGGAGACCGTACAATGAAAAGGACGATTTTAGGTATAGCCGTTATGATCTTGGGAGCAGTGATGTGCATTACAGGCACCACACTCTGCGCAGTATCAGCTCAAACCAACGATAACAGCGTTGAGGACGACCTGAAAGCCATAGTCAATGTTCAGGAAAACAAGGTCTATTCGGGAATTTACGTCTCTCTCAACAACGGCGGCGAGCAAGTCACAATAACCGACGATGTCATCATCTTCTCCGACGGCTCCGAGGAGGACTACCGTCTTTCCGTCTGGAAAAATATGCCCGATACCAACGAGGAAACAGGAAAAATAACTTATTCCGATTACTGCTTTTTAAAAACCTCCCGTAATAATTTCAGATACTACCCAAATACTAAGGAAATTGATATAAACGGTATAGTATACTCCCTTAACTCCTTATGATTTGTTTGCCATGATTTTTTGCTCTCCAATATATATTTTAATTCTGTTTTCTTGTTTTCTCGTTGATATTTGATATAGACTTGAAACCCCGTTCGGTTGAGCGGGGTTTTAGTTTGCATAATTATATTTTTAAGATGATCTTTTACTTTTCGATCTTAATAACTCCCCCAAGCTCAGCCCCGCTGCAATCCCCAAATATCCCCTCGGTAGCCAGCACCCTCTTATCCTCGGTAACGATTATCATCTCAAAATCCCCCTGTTCTCTCCAAAAATCCGCAGCCCCCTGCTCCCCCATAACAAAAAGGGCAGTGGAAAGCCCGTCGCAGATGATCCCGCTGTCTCCTATAACAGTCACCGAAGCTAAACCGTTGTCAACAGGGCAGCCTGTTTCGGGATCGATTATGTGACAGTACCGCTTACCCCCTTCCTCAAAATACCGCTGATAATTTCCGGAGGTAACTATGTACTTATCGCTTGCTTTCACAACACAGGCGTAGCCGTCGCCGAAAGGGTCCTGCACCCCCACACTCCAATCCGAGCCGTCGGGTTTGGAGCCAAGCAGGGCGATATTCCCCCCTAAATTCACCAAAGCGGAGGTAATGCCTTTTTCCTTTAATATCTGTATGGCGCGGTCGCTGCCATAGCCCTTTGCCACAGCCCCTAAATCTATCATAAATTCCTCAGGCATGGTAAGAAAATTGTCTTTGCAGCTTATTTTCTCATACCCCGTATTTTTTAACAGCTCCGCCAAGGTCTCCTTTGAGGGAATTTTGTATTCTCCCGTAGTAAAACCCCACTCTCTTACAATAGGGTACAGTGAGATATCCAAAGCCCCCTTGGTCTTTTCACTAAGCTCCAAAGCGGAGGTCAGGATCTTGTCCGCGTCATTGGAAAGACTTATCCCCTGCCCCTTTGAGCCGTTTATTCTTGAAACCTCGCTGTCGGCATTAGTCACTGAAAATTGGGAGTCAAGGGATTTTATTTCCTTGCGGCAGTTGTCAAGAGCTTTTTCCGCTTCTTTGCCGTTAGAGCCGTAAGCGGAAATGCTGATGTATGTATCCATGGCGAAAAACTCCGTGGTCTTTATATCCGCTTCGTTATAGCTCTTGCAGCCTGTTAAAATTATCGCTGCCGCTAAAGCAAGGCATCTAACTTTACTTTTGCTTTTCACTTTTACTCCCCCTCTTTCGGTTGGGTTGCTTTAAATCATTTTGTTGTTCGGTTGTTTTGCTTTAGATCATTTTGTTTTTCGATTATTTTATTTCGGCTGATCCTCTTTCGTCTTTCCTGCTTTTGTTCTTTTTTCAAGTCTGTTCAGAAGCAGCTGTCCGCACATTCCCGTAAAAGCTCCCGCAATACAGCCGCTGACAGTCAGGAAAGGCAGATAGGCGGCAACGGCAAAGGTCTGCATCAAAAGCACCGCCATTGCTATCTGTCCTGCGTTGTGCAGCACCGCCCCAAGAACGCTGCATATCCAAAGGCGGTTTTGGGGTATTATTTTTTTCAGCAGCAGCATTCCCAAAAGGCACAGCGCACCACCTGACAGACTGTAAAGGATCGCCGATGGATTGCCGCAGAAGAAGCTCCCCAAAACTATCCTTGCCAAAAGAATAAGTGAAATTTCCCACCACTTGTATCGGTAAACGCCGTAAACGGTAACGATATTGGCAAGCCCTAACTTTATTCCCGCAACAGGCGACAGATTTGGTATCTGCAATTCCACCACAAATATGATAAGGGCAATGGCGGTCAGCAGCGACAGTTCCGTCAGCCTTTTTGTTGTAATTTTCATATCCCTACCTCAATGTCAGCCTGCCGCGGCATCAACCTCTCCGCCCTTGACAAAGCGTATCACAAGATGATTGGGCAGGCAGACTATCGGCGTACCGCTTTTCAGAACGCCTGTTTTAACGCAGGTGTTGTCTTTGCAATCCGCTTCACTTATCCGTATCTCGCCGTTTTTTATTTCTACGGTGTTATGGCTGTTGTTGTATTCTATGGTAAAAGTCTGATCTTGGGCGGTTTTCAGATCAAAGCGGTACAATACCTGTTCATCTCTGACTATCTCAACAACGCTTGAAGAGGGCTTTTGCATAAGAATAAGACTGCCCGCGATCCCCCCTAAAAAAATCAGGGCGGTTATTATGTAAATTATTTTCAGCTGTGTTTTTTTATTCATCATAACACCTACATACAAAAACTAAAAGGGGCATTTTCAGCCCCTTTAATTATACAATAAAAATTCTGAGATTGCAACGTAAAATTCAAAAAACTAACTCCTCAACGCTTCAATAGGCTTCATTCCCGCAGCCTTACCCGCAGGGTACGCTCCGAATACCGCCCCCATAACCACGGAAATGCCAAAAGCCATGCACACGGCTTTCACAGGAACTACAAAAGGCACCGACAAAACGCCGCACCCCACAAAACAGCACAGCAAGGCAAGAACCACACCCGCAGCGCTTCCCAGGGCGGTAAGCAGCACGCTTTCCGACAAAAACTCCCACATAATGTCCGAGCTTCGGGCGCCTATGGATTTCTTTATTCCTATCTCACGCTTTCTCTCCCCCACGCTCACCAGCATAGTTGTCATCACCGTTATGCCCGACACTATAAGGCTTATTCCCGCAATAAGAGAAAGGACGGTGGTTATCACAGAGAGAATATCGGTAAGCTGCCCTTTCTGCGACTGAAAATTGTTTATCACAAGACTGCTGCCGCTGTCCTTTATGCTGTTGACCTGCTCCGTAAGGGTCTCTGTCAAATCTTCGTCGGCGCTTTTGCTGTCAAGTAGCAGGGCTATTTTGTCAAAGCTGCTTTTCCCCGTTATATCCTGCATGGTGGTGTAGGGGATATATGCAAAGTCGGGGATAATGCCTGCCATCATGCTTTGCAGTCCCGTTATTCCCGATTTGGCTATTCCCACCGTTTCAAATTCGTAATAGCTGCCGTTTAAGAGCAGCTTTATTTTTTTGCCAACTATGTTGCTTCTCCCATAGGTCTTTTTGGCAATTTCCTCGTCTATGACGCACACAAAGGAGCGGTTTTCCACATCGTGATCGTCAATGAGCCTGCCGTGTATGGGCTCTATGGAAATAATATCCTTGGCGTCCTCGTCCACGCCCCAGGCGTAGCAGTTGACATATTCCTCCAAAATAACAGACTGGCTCATAGCCGACATCAGGGGCATGGCTTTATCCACCCCCTGCAATCGTCCAAACGCCGTAACATCTTCTCTTGTTAGGGAAACCGTGCTGTCCTTGTCGGCAGTCTGTACCATAGCGGAATTGATGCCCATAGTCACCATGGTGGAGTTGATCTGGGCAGAACCCACCGAGCCGATGCCCGAAATTACCACCACGGCAAAGACCCCCACCATAACACTGCACAGGGTGAGGAGAGAGCGGCCCTTGCCTCTTTTAATGCTTTTGAAAATGCCCGAAAGATTTCCGTAATTCATGTTAAATCATTCCTTTCCTTATGAGGGAAGCGCTTACGACGGTTTGAAAGAAGCTGTTTTTAAGAACATGTTCCAATAGGATTGGCACGCGTCTTTTTGGCAAATTTTGCCAATGACTGCGTTAAAATTTCTTGACTTGCGGCAGCAAGCCTGCGAAATTTTGCCTTGTCCTTGGCAAAATTTGCTCGAAAATCCACGCCCACTCCTGTTGGAACAAGTTCTAAATTCTTTCAAAGCACCCTCCCGTCCGAGATCCTGATTTGTCTGTGAGCGGTCCTTGCCGCTCCGTTATCATGGGTTATCAGCACCACCGTTTTCCCCAAGCGGTTCATCTGGTGGAGCATTTCCATGACCGTCTGCCCCGCCTTGCTGTCAAGGTTTCCGCAAGGCTCGTCCGCCAAAATCAGCGGCGCGTCGGAAGCAAAAGCTCTGGCGATCGCCACCCTTTGCTGCTGTCCGCCCGACAATTCCAAAGGCAGATGATTTGCCCTTTTTTCCAAGCCTACCGCTTCCAAAGCCTCCTGCACGATCTCTTTCCTTTGGGAAGCAGCCATTCTGCGGTAGATCAGGGGCAGCTCCACATTTTCGGCGGCGGTAAGGGTGGGGATAAGGTTGAAGCCCTGAAACACAAAGCTGATCTTTCTGCTCCTTACATCGCTGAGTCCCTTTGAGCTGAGGGTGGAAACGTCGGTGCCGTCCAGGCAGTACCGCCCCTCGGTGGGAACGTCAAGACAGCCGATTATGTTCATCAAAGTGGTTTTGCCTGAGCCCGACGCCCCTACCACAGCCAAAAATTCTCCGTCGCCCACTTCAAGATTTATGTTGTCCAGGGCAGTTACCGAGCAGCCCTCGCAAGGGGAATAGATCTTAGTGAGATTTTCCGCTTTTATCATTCGTTTTACCCTCCTTTTTCTCGTCAAAATATGCGCAGGGGGAGGAGATCACGTCGGTGATAGCTCCGTATTCCTCCAGGCAGCAGTAGCCGTCTTTTTGGTGCTTGCAGTTTTCGCTGCATAAGATCAGATTCACGTTATCATCTCCTTATTTAAATTTGAAATTTCAAAACCGAAAACTTTTTAAAATTGCAAGCAATTTTAAAAAGTTTTCTATCCGACCGAGTTTAGCAATTTCGTGCGGTCAGGGCAGCTGTGTTAATATAAATCTGTACCCCTTGACAGCAATTATTTTATACCTGATTTTTTCAAATATTCTAACATAATCAGGTAAATTTTCGCCACAATAGTAAAGCGAAATAAACGCATATCTGCGTAACTATAATAAGAAAGGAAGCAACAAAATGAAAAAAACAAAAATTTTTCCTATTTTCAAAATGGCAATAATCGCCGCACTGGCGGGGGCAGCAGGATATATAGCCTTTGCCGTTCCCGACACGGTGCAAAGCATGGTTCCCACAGCCGAGACCGTCAGGGCGGAAATATGCGAATACTGCCCCACAGTAACGGCGAAGGGTACTATTATAAAGCAGGGGGAGCGGTGGCTTGCAGTAGTGGCAGTGAATGAAGCAGACATTTCTCTGATAGAACAGGGTCAGACCGCATATCTGAACGGAGCGGCGCTTGCAGAGGGTAGATACAGCGGAAGCGTCATCAGCATAGGCGACACCGCCTACACCGCCCCCGTAAGCTCCTCGGCGATCCCCGAAACGGTGGTCGACGTTACCATATCCATAGAAAATGGCAGCTTTGGAGAACTTCGTTCGGGCTATTCGGTAACAGCACAGCTTAAAACAGGCGAGGAAAGAACGCTGACAATGCTGCCATATACGGCAATAGGACAGGACGACAAGGGAGAATATGTGTATATCCTGGAAAACGGAATTTCGGTAAGAAAGGACATAGTGACGGGAATAGAGCTTGCAGACAAGACGGAGATAGTTTCGGGCGTAGACGCAGATGACAGAGTCCTGACCTATCCAGAGAATGTTTTGGAGAATAGTTATTATAGGGTGGTGCAGAGGTAGGGAAAAATTATCACTTGTTTCCTTAAAGGCGGGTCACCAATCACACAACTTTTCTGATAGCACGAATTTCAAAAATCAACTGAGTTCGGATTTTTTGCCCAGCTCTTCAAGCAAAAAATTCGAACTCAGTTAGATAGTCAAGATTTTAAATTTGCCCAGTTTTTCAAGCAAATTTAAAATCTTGGCGGTTTTGAAATTCTTTTTAAATCAGTAAATTACCGCCAGCTTTCCTTAAAAGCGGGTCACCACTCTCACAGCTTCCCGAAAAGCGGGCTTCCACTCGCACATCTTTTCTGAGAGAACCAAATCAGCACAGCTTTCTTAAAAAGTCAAACCAGCACAGCATTCCTAAGAGAATCCAAATCAGCACAGCATTCCTGAAAAAAACAACTCCCCCCAACTTTTCCAAAAGAACAAAAATTTTAGTTGACATAATTGCCAATAACATATATAATATACTTGTATAATTATGGTAAATTATAAAGGGGACAATTATGCGCTACAAATGGGATAAAAAATATTTGTATTGGGGCATCACCGCCTTTGCGGTAATAGTAGCCGCCGAAATATTCAAAGGAGCAGTCTCGGGCGACATACCCGTAGGCTCTTTCCTGTCAAAGCTGTCAGGCGCACTGTCGCCATTGTTCTACGGCTTTGCAATAGCCTACCTGCTGAACCCGGTAGAAACCTTTTTTGAAAAATCCGTATATATGAAGCTGGCGCACAGGCGCATGGTAAAGCACAATCCCGACCACAGCTACGGCAACGAGGGAATGCTGAGATCCCAGAAAAAAGCCCGCGCTTTCGGTGTGGCAATGTCTATGCTGGTCATGGTGCTTGTGATAACGGGCATCATTATGATAATCCTCCCTCAGCTTTTCACCACCATTCAGAAGCTGGTGGGAAATATGCAGGGCTATGCCGACGACATACGGCTGTGGATAAACGAGCGCCTTGTTGATTATCCCGACATACAGACCTGGCTCAACGGCATGATCGACAACGCCTGGGATACTCTCACCAAATGGCTCAACGACACTATAGTTCCCAAAATGTCCGAGATAATCACCACCTTTACGGGCGGACTTATGGCGGTGGTTCAGGTGATACTGAATCTGTTTATCGGAATGATAATCGCCATTTATTTTCTGTACAGCAAGGAGCTTTTCGCGGCACAGCTCAAAAAAGTTCTGTACAGCATAACCTCTCCCCGCTACGGAAACGCGGTGATAAAAAATATGAGGGAGATACACCACACCTTCGGCAGCTTCCTTTCGGGAAAGATAATCGACAGCTTAATTATAATGGCGCTGTTCTTTGTGGTGCTTACCGCTTTCAATTTCCCTTATGCGGTGCTGTGCAGCGTTATTTCGGGCATATTCAATATTATCCCTATGTTCGGACCTATAATCGGTGCGATCCCCTGCGCGCTGCTGATACTCTTAGAGGATCCTCTTTACTGCCTCTACTTCATAATTCTCACAGTAATAATCCAACAGCTGGACGGAAACGTTATCGGACCTTTGGTTTTGGGAGAAACAACGGGACTTTCGGGCTTTTGGATCATCTTCTCGCTTTTGCTGGGACAGAGCATTTTCGGCTTTATCGGACTTATTATAGGAATACCGTTGTTTGCAGTGATCTACTCTATCGTTAAGGCAAAGGTGGGCGACAAGTTAGAATCCAAAGGGCTGCCCGCAAACTCCAATGTTTACCGAAAGGTGGCATATTTAGACGACGAGACAGGGGAGCTTATCACGTTGTATGAAATGAATCTTGACGCGCAGATCAAAAAGGAGCAGGAGCTTTTGCAGAAGCAGACTAAGCATGGCAGTCTTAAGAGGAAGCTGGGTAAGGTGTTTAGGAAAAAATAAGTAAAATTTTAGGGGCTGTAAAAAACGCAGCCCCTTATTTTTTGCTCTTAGGAAAGTTGTGCTGATTTGGGTTCTCTCAAGAAAGTTGTGCTGATTTGGGGTCTCTCAGGGAAGTTGTGCTGGTTTGGATTCTCTCAGGGAAGTTGTGCTGATTTGAGTTCTCTCGGGAAGGCTGTGCTGATTTGGGTTCTCTTGGGAAAGTTGTGCTGATTTGTGGTTCTCTCAGGGAAGTTGTGCTGGTTTGGATTCTCTCAGGAAAGCTGTGCTGATTTGGGTTCTCTTGGGAAAGTTGTGCTGATTTGGGTTCTCTTAGGAAAGTTGTGCCGATTTTTGGTTCTCTCAAGAAACTTGGCGGTAATTTACTGATTTAAAAAGAATTTCAAAATTCCCGAAATACAGCTCAATGGCGCAAGCGCCAAGAGCTGTATTTCGGGAACCGGACAAAATTTTCGATGAAAATTTTGTCCTTTTTGAAATTCGTGCTATCAGTGCAGTTGTGCGAGTGGAAACCCGCCTTTCAGGAAACAAGTGATAATTTTTCACCGCTTTTAGGGGTGTTGTGCTGATTTTTACGGTTCTCCCAAGAAATTTGGTATAAAATAAGGGCTGTCTTTTTTACAGCCCCTAATTTTATGCTCCCAAAAATAAGTGCGGATTTTTACAGCCCCAAATCAAAGCACCCAAAACCAAACCGCCACCAGTGCCAACACCTGTAAAATAATTATCACAGGGAATCCCACCGCAAACTTAGGCTTCCTGGTCTTATGCCTTATCAGCTGCATCACTAGGTACATAGGCAAAGCGCCGCCGCATATTCCCACTGTCACCAGAACTGCTTCGGGAATGCGGTGCCTTTTAGCTGCTTTAGCGGCTATCTTGTCGTAAATTGTGATCAAAATGCCAAATACGCTTGCCGCCGCCATAAAGGAAAAAATAATGATCCATTCTTTTGTCATGATCTGCTCCGCTGTCAATTTTATAAGAGACTGTAAAAAAACAGCTTCTTATTTTATACCAAGTTTCTTGGGCGAACTGTAAAAAAAGTACAACACCCCTAAAAGCGGTGAAAAATTATCACTTGTTTCCTTAAAGGCGGGTTACCACTCTCACAACTGCTCTAATATCACAAGTTAAAAAAAGCGGGTCATCACTCTCACAACTGCCCTGATAGCACAAGTTAAAAAATGCGGGCTACCACTCTCACAACTGCTCTGATAGCACGAATTTCAAAAAGGACAAAATTTTCGGAGAAAATTTTGTCCGGTTCCGAAAATGAAGCTCTTGGCGCTTGCGCCATTGAGCTTCATTTTCGGAATTTTGAAATTCTTTTT
>JAAVIE010000028.1 GCA_014799325.1 Oscillospiraceae bacterium | reverse complement strand
GTGAAACCGCCAAGAAAGTTAGTTCAATACTAATTCTGTCAAAATCTTTGATTTTGACAGCCGCCTGAATGGCGGCATCATACAATAGACTTTGCCTATTGTATGATCAAGAATTAGTATTATAATATTATGTGACGTGAGCTTCAATGAATATACAAAAAATAATCCCGACAAAGCGGTGTTTTACCGTTCTTTGTCGGGATATTTTGGAGTTTTTACAGCCTTTTTATTTATTATGTTGGCGGCTGACATTTCACAAGCGGCATTATTCCTCGATCAGCGAACAAATAACCAAATACGCCTTCTTACCTTCCCACTCTACCTCCGAAGCATGCGCCCTGACTTTCTTATTGATAATACGGTTCAACATATCCACAGGCTTGCTGTCACCCGTTTCCTGCAATACACATATAGGACAGCTGTTCTCATCGTGAATACCGCAGATGACCTCGTTGCACTTTCTGCCCAAAATACCCTTGGGCGACATTTCCTTAGCCATATTATTGAGGTAAAGCAGCTTCTTAGTCTCCTTTTCCATTATATAAATGTACTGCGGACTGTTATCCAAAGTAGCCTTGATATACTTGGAATAGTTCTCCGAGATCCTTGTATTTCTGTCCTTAAGCAGGAATATGGAAATGACCTTTGAAATAAACGCCAGCGCGTCTATCTGGCTCTGCGTCCAGAAACGGTTGCTCCTGCATTCGTCAAAGCCCACAAAGCCCTTGAACTCGCCCTTATCAATAATAGCGCACTGCAAAACGGATTTGATGTTCTGCCTTGCAAAGATCGCTTTCTGCGGGCCTTCCAGCTTGGTTATATCGTGACAGTAGAAAATACCGTCGTCATTCATATTGTTGCGGTAAACACCGCCCAGGTCGTCTTTGTAGGAAATGTTCTGCAATGAACCTATCTGCGACCGCACGCCTTCATTGCACCACTCAAAGGTATTATTGCAGCAGGAGCCGTCGTCGCTGTCCTCAAAGATGTAAGCGCGGCTGACATCATAGGTCTTTCCTGCCAGTTCAAGCATCTGCTCTATTCCCGTTGAGAGATCACGGCTTGAATACAGCGCACTGAATATCCTCATTATAAGGTCTGCGGAATTTCTTGGGTTGCTGCTAAGTGCAGGATTGCTGCCCGAATGACCGCCGCTTTCCTTTGTGCGGTATGCGCTCTCCGTCATAGTGGCAGGGTCGAACAGAACTACCTGATTTTTGCCCTTGTTTTTCGCCGTATACAGCGCGCTGTCCGCCTGTCTTATGATCTGGGTATAATCTCTGTTGTCGGGATTTACCGCAGTTACGCCTATACTGCTCTTTACAAAGCCTATTTCGGGTATCTCTATCTGCGCGATCTTTTCAAGTATCTGCTCGCTTTTCTTCACTGCCAGCGATGCGTTGGCGTGATTGAGGTATACAAAGAACTCGTCGCCGCCGTATCTTCCCACAATATCGCTGTCGCGGAAGGTGCTTTTTATTGTGGTGGCGAATTTCTTCAAGAACTCGTCGCCGAACACGTGACCTAAATTGTCGTTGATGCTCTTGAAATCGTCCACGTCTATCATCAGCAGGGAGCCGCCTGTACTGCGTTCCAGCTCTGCCCTGATAAGCTCCTCGGTGGTGGATTTATTGTAAATGTCAACGCAAAGTGAGTCGTACATTGCCTTTGCCTTGATCTTTTCAAGGTGGTTGATCTCGTCATCTACGTCCTCTATCTTTCCGATGATCCTGAATACCGCTCCGTCCATGTCCTCCATGCTCTTTAAGAAGCAGCGGAAGCGCCTCGGATAACCGTCCACGTCAATGGAAACCACCAGCTCTGTGGAATCCTCCTGTTCGGACAGCCTTTCGATCTCCCTTGCAAATCTTTCTCTGTCTTTTTCGTCTATCAGCGTAAATTCCTCAAAGTGTCTGGAATAGTTGCTTATGGATTTTGTGTTTTTGAATTCCTCGTTTGAGGGCTGAATGTAGAAAAATTCGTCCGTTTCATTATCGTAGTGGAATATTACCGTGCCTGTTTCTTCAAGGAGGAGCTGGTACATCTGCTCCTGCACCTCGCGGCTTCTATGGGCTTCCACCTGCTCGCTTACGTCGTCCAAGGCGGCGTAGAGCATAATGTCGCCGTCCTCGTCTCTGACGTAATACTTGGTGTTGAGCCAGAAGGTGCTGCCGTCGGGTCTTACGCAGTGCTGTGTATATTCGCCCTCTTTTCCCGCTTCAAGCTTGTTGTTGCTGATAAAGTCCCTGGTGATCTTCGGATCTATATTTTTGTAGGTGTCGTTTATTCCGAAAATGGTGTAGATATTATCGCTTAAGTAAAGTGGAACGGGAGTACCCTCCAGCATTTTGTAAATTCCCACGCCCACAGGCAGGTGCTTGACGGTCTTGCGCATGAGCTTGTCAATGCTTTCCGCTCTTCTGCGGGCTTCCACCTCGTCATGGACTAAGTTTATTGTACAAAGGGAGCTGAGAACTTCGCCGCTGTTGCTCCTTGTGAGAGTTATGGACAAGCGGCACCATTTATAGCTCTTGTCCGCCATTTCCATACGGAGGATAATGCTTTCCGTATGGTCGGACTTCACAACTCTTTCGGAAAATTCCGCGAAATCCTCTCTGTCGTCGGGGTGGATCGCCAAGCCCTTGATATAGTGTTCTCTTTCGGCAAATTCCTTATTGGACAGCGCCGCTGCCGCATACATTGATATAGAGGGGGAAACTGTGATCTTTTCCGTAATGTGATCGTATTCTATAACGGTGGTGTTGGTTTGCTCCGCAACCAGCTGATACAGCCTGTTGACCTCTGCAAATTCGTCTGTAGTGGCGGAAGTGTCGATACGGGACAGATCCCTGAAAAACAGCATACATGTATCGGGACCCGAGCGCACCATTACCATGCCGAATGTGGTATACTGATCCTTTGTGTGAGGAACGGCAAGTCTGATCTCGGCATAAATATCGTTGAAATCGGGGTTGGTGGTGGGCGACTCAAAAAGCTCCCTTGCCCTTTCTCTGTCATCGGGGTGAACGTTTTTCTCCGTCCACTCTCCTATAACGTAATCCAGGCTCATAGGTCTTGCATTTCTTGCCCTTTGAGGATTTCTGCGGCAAGCCACCATAAGAGAAGTCCTTGCGTGGTAGTTTACTTTAAACACCTCGTCATAAAGTCCTCTCAAAGCGTTGGATTTGCGTTCCGCAATGCGGTTTTTCGCCTCGGCTCTTTTGAGAGTAACGTCCTCGGTGACGATTATGTAGTCCTCTTCCTTGTTGTTGCCGCTGTCTATCTTGCTGCGGTGGATCTTGACGATACGTTCCGTGCCGTCATTGTCTGTGATCTTCTTGTCGATATCATTTGCTTCGGTTTCAAGTATTTCCTTGATACAGCTGTTGAAATGCTCATGGTCGGCTTCGCTGATATTAAGTATCTTAAAGAATTTATCGTTGGCATAAGGCAGCGAAATTTCTCCCTCGGTGCGGGAGATAAGACCGAGACCGCAGTCAAAGTTGCTTACTATCTGATTTATCTGATAAGTTGCTCTGTGCTGTTCGGTAACGTCCTCCAAAATGGCAAGGTAACGGCGTTTTCCCTTAACGAAAGATTTTGTGGGAGATAAGGTAAGCTCTACCCAGCTTTCCGTGCCGTCTAAACGGCGGGAGTTGAACTGGAACTGAACGGTTTTTTGGTTGGTGGCCCGCTTGTGGATCTCCGCCATTTTATCGGCAGGCAGATTTTTTTCGATATGGGCGACCACGTCGAAATTGTTTGATGGCTCTGCCCCTATAAGATTCCAGAAGGCGTCGTTTCCGTACATTACTTCTATTTCGTTGCCGTCGGAAACCTCGCTGATAAGAATACCCGCGTTGATGCTGTTCATGGTGACATTGATCTGCTCCTGTGCGCTTTCCAGCTTCTGAGCGGCGCGTTTTTGAGCGTCAATGTTATTGATGATACCCATAAGGCGGGTAACATTGCCTTTTTCGTCAAAGCTAAGAGATTTGGTAAATCTGAACCAGCTGTAATCACCGTAAACGTTCTTGATACGGAAGTCCTCCGAGCTGCGCTGTGCGGATCTCCTGTTGTGGAATTCCAGCATTTTCATCCACTCGTCGGGGTGGGTAATGGGTGTAAGACCTTCCTTTGTCTTTATCATCTCAGCCAGCTCCTGCACCTTAATGCCGAACTCGCTGGCGTCTCCCGCGCAGAAGATATTATCTCCCACAAAATCGATATCCACAACTACCGAGCCTGTGGCGTCAAGTATATTGCTTATCCGATCTCTTGACTGGCGGATAACTCGGTCGCTTTCTATCTGATCCGTGATGTCGTTGAAGGCGATGCAGAAGATAGGGCTTTCCTCGCTGCCCCCAAGCATTCTGTGGACGCCGTCTAAATAAAGGAGCTTTCCGTTTTTGTCGTAGCGGCGCACCGTGGCTCTTACGGGCTTGTTGCTGTTCCACGCTTCATAGCATGCCTGCTGTGATATATGTATGTCGTCGGGCATGATCTTTTCCCAGACGTTGCTGTGTTCTCCGTTAAAGTCCTCGGGGGTATAGCCCATTATCTGCATATAACCCTCGTTGACGCGGACAACTTCAAGGCGGTTGTCGGTAAGCTCATAAATTCCGAAGCCGCCGAATGCGCCGCTGATGAGTTTTGACACCAGTGCGCTGCTGCCTAAAATTTCGTTTATCTCGTCACTGATGCCGTAGCTTTCTATTGTATTTGAAAGAGGAGTAACGCTTTCCTTCGCAATAAGCTCTGTAAATTCCTCCTCAGGTATGGGCTTTGCAAAGTAATAACCCTGAATGTAAGCGCAGCCTACGCTTTTCAGAAATTCAAACTGCTCCTTAGTTTCAACGCCCTCTGCCAGCATGGGGGTATTGAGCCACTTTGACATTCTGGCAACGGAGGTAACTATGGTACCCACACGGCTGTTTGTCTCAAAGCCCTGCATAAACTTCATATCCAGCTTAAGCAGATCTATGGGAATATCCTTAAGGGTATTGAGGGAGGAATAACCGCTGCCGAAGTCGTCCATTAAAATGGGGTATTCCTTTTCCCTCAGCTTTCCGATAGTTTCCAGAAGCTGGGCAGGATTGTCGTTATACGCAGATTCCGTTACCTCTATCCTGAAGCTTTGCGGAGAAACGCCATATTTGGTGGTAAGGCCGTTGATTATATCAAAAAGATTGGGATTGTACAGGCTCATACGGGAAACGTTCACCGAAATAGGGAACTCGGGCAGACCCAAGTCATTGCGCTTTTTCTGATACTTGCAGACCTGCTCCAGAATATACAGATCCAGCTTTGCGATAAAGCCGTTTCTCTCAAAAACGGGGATAAATTTTCCCGGAGGGATAAGTCCTTTGGTGGGGTGTTTCCAGCGCACCAAAGCTTCTGCGCTGACAAATCTCTTTGCCTTTATGCCGTACACCGACTGATAGTAAATGCAGAATTCGTTGTTTTCGATAGCCCTGTTTGCCTCGTCGCAGATCTCCTGCTCCTCTAACATTTCAAGGCGCATTCTGTCGTCGTAATAGGCGATATGCTTATTTAAACTGCCTGTTACGGAGCGGCACGCCATAAGTGCGCGGTCGCATACATCGTCGATCCTCGTGTTATTGTCGGAAATGATATAAACACCCATATAATACTGAACATCATGCGGTATTATCTTGGCGTCCTTTATTGCGTTCTTTACGGCGTCCAGCACTGCTTCGGGCTCAATGGCGTCCTGCGGGGTGATAAGGGCAAAGCTGTCCGCAAAAAATCTTCCGTAGACCGCGTTTGTGGGCGCGATCCTGCGGAGAGTTTCGGCTACACATATCAAAACTCTGTCGCCTATCTCTCTGCCCATAATATCGTTTATCAGCTTGAAATTGCCGATATTGAAGCGCATTACCGCATAGGTCAAATGGGGGTCGCTGTCTATGAGATTTCTTGCGTTTACGAAAAAGGCGTTGCGGTTGTAAATTCCCGTCAGAGCGTCAAAATACGCGCCTGCGTGAAGCTCCTGCTGGAACTCCTTTTCCTTTGTAATATCGGTAACAAAGCCGTAAAGGGAATAGCCCCCCTTGTCGTTTTCGGTGATCTGGCCGTGTATCTGCATCCACACAAGGTTGTCGGTGTAGTCGAGACAGCGGAAAACATGTTCTACCGACCGTCCCGCCGTCAGGGCGCCATGGAGCTTTTTCCTGAAATCCGCAATATCCGAGGAGTTTATTACTCTGTCGGAAGCGTTCATAATAATGTCGTGCAAAAATCTGTCA
This sequence comes from Oscillospiraceae bacterium, assembly GCA_014799325.1. Taxonomy (GTDB): domain Bacteria; phylum Bacillota; class Clostridia; order Oscillospirales; family Ruminococcaceae; genus Ruminiclostridium_E. The sequence goes on along the minus strand of JAAVIE010000028.1, from coordinate 5,443 downwards.
TAGTCAAGACAGCCCATCATTTCGGACAGACCTCTGCTGCAGTACAGGACTTTCAGCCCGCTGTCCTCGCTGCTTTGCTCGCAAAGGACAACTCCGCCGGGAGCGTTGTTTATCATGCTTTCAAGGCGTATCTCGTTGTTTTTCAGCCTTTTGTCCGCTTCCTGGGCTTTCAGCTCCTGATTTTTTTCAACGTTTATGTCAAGGAAAACGCAGTACAGCGATTTGATGCCGTTTTCTTCATTCAGAAGGGAAGAGATAAGGCGTATCCACTGTGTGCGGGTATCGTTTTTGTTTATGAGATCGGCGTGATCTTCGTGATCGCCGTCAGCTCTGCACCGGGCTTTTGCCGCAGATTTGATCTCTACGGAGAAGTCAAAGCTAAGGCGATCCTGGGTCTGCGATCTTGCCGCAAATTCCTTGATCCATTGGGGCGCGTCCTTTTCCTCAAATTCCTTTAAAAACTCCTCGGGTGTAAATCCAAACAGGTTGGGCACAGAGCCGTTGTAATATGAACATTTTGCAGTTTTTCCGTCAGTGTCGATAATGGCAACGCCGCCGGGGAGGTTGTTCATAAGGGCGGAAAGGAGCTTTTTGGACTCCGCCTGGCTTTGATATATGCGGTTTTCGGATTTTATGTCGCCAAGCTCAAGACGGTGTATCACGCTGTCAACTCTTTTTTCCACCGTTTTGTGATTGAAAGGGCGTGAGATAAAGTCCACTGCGCCAAGCTCAAAGACCTTGTACTCGGTCTCCGTATCATCACGGGCAGTTATTACGATGACGGGGAGAAATTGCAGCTTTTCGTCCTCACACATTGTATCAAGGACCTGATAGCCGCTCATTTCGGGCATAATAAGGTCAAGGAGGACCACGTCTATTTCGGAATGGGCTCTCATGATCTCAAGAGCCTGTTCTCCGTTGGTGGCTGTGAGAATATTGTATTTGCACTCAAATATTTCGGTCAGGATAGCCAAGTTTATCTCGGCGTCGTCAACTATCAGCAGGGTGTGTTTTAATTTGTCCATGGCGAGTACCTCACGGGGCATAGTTTTTGTGCATTTTTCATATATTTGGTTTTTGCAGGTTGAATATTTTTCATATTCTTGCGCAAAAAATTACAGTCTTTCAAGATAATTTTACACCTTTATGGGGGAAAAGTCAAGTAGAATAAAAAGGGCTGTTTTTGGTCAAAAAAACAGAGTAAATTTTATAATTGAATATTTAAAACAGCACCTTAAATCTTGACACAATAGCACCTGTTTGTTATAATATAATTAAATACTATCTGAAAAGGAGTGATTTTTATTCAGATCTCGTTATCAGACCTTAAAATCAATGTTGGAAAATATGTTGACCTTGCGGAAACCGAAGAGGTGATCATAACCAAATATGGAAAACCCGCCGCCAAGATAATCAGATATGACAGAGAACCATGGTATACCAAGCAAATGCCCGATAAGATAACATCAGTCGAACAGCTTTTCGGAACGCTGCCCGGTGATGTTGACCTTGAAGATGTGAAAATTGAGAGGTTATCGGAATGAGAGTATTGCTTGACACAAATATTATCATGGACGCGCTCCAGGAACGTCAGCCATTTGATATTGCCGCCAAGAAAATTCTTTTGCTTGGACAAACAGGTAAAATTGATTGTCATTTCACTGCCAATGCCGCAACCGATATATTTTTTCTGTACAGCAAAGCACGAAGTAAGAAGGAAGCAAACACCGCCCTTGAATTTTTGCTGAACACCTATAATGTTGTTCCCATAAACAGGGGGACTGTTTGAAAGCTCTCACACTGCCAAACGAGGATTTTGAGGATTCGCTGGTGGAGGTGTGCGCCAAAAACGTAAAGGCAGATTATATCATTTCCCGTGATGAGATGTTTGCCAAAATAGCCACAGAGGTAAAAATTATAAAACCTGATGAGTTTATTTCAATGTTTAAATGAAAAACAAGCCGCCCGATCAAACAACCAATCGGGCGGCATTCATATTAAAAAGACATTTAGAAACTGTTCCAATAGGAATTGGCGCACGTCTTTTCGGCATATTTTGCCGCTGACTTGCGTTAGGTCATTCGCTTTGCTGTCGGCGCATCCGTGCGCCGACTTTGGGCGAATAACTAACACATCGTGTGTTAAAAATCCTTGACGGGCGACAGCCCGCCTGCGGATTTTTGCCTTGCCATCAACAAAATATGCTCGAAAATCCGCACACCATTCCTATTGGAACAGTTTCTTAATCTGCTTCAGGCTTACTGATCTCCTCAACACTGTTCATACTATCAATAAACAATGAATAATCCCTGACACTCTCCTCCTCTTCGCCTTTAAAAACCGCTCTCTGATCCAACCGATAGCAATAACCGTCATTATTGAGCCAAAGGCTGCTTTCAAAGCTTTTCAGATCTCCCAAGGACATCAGCGAAGCAGCCAGGGCGGACGGGGCGTATATAAATGTGATCTTTTTTCCGTTGGCGTTTTCGGTAACGGTGCTGTCGGTTATGGCGTAGGCGTTTACCGAGATGACCCCGCCGTCGGTGTAGGGGTGCTTGTTTTTTCTTGTGTATATGGTAAATTCGTCGTCGCCGTAGGTCAGCAGGCTCCATTCCTTGTCATTCTTGTGCTTGTAGGACAGCTCCGCGCCGTTGCAGTATTCGTAATACACATCGTCGCCGTCGGTGGCGGTGTGGGAGTAGACAAGGTTGCCGTTTTGGTTATACATAAAGGTGAATTCCTCAGTCTTTTGCCCCGTTGTATTGTCTTGCATATAAAAATGTCCGCTGTCAAGTTCGGAAAAAAGTTTTTTGGCGTTGCTTACGTCGGGGTAGCCTTCTATGTTGTTGTAGTTGTTGTTCATACAACCGCAAAACGTGAAACAGGCAGCGAGGAGGATTGATAGGGTTTTTATTATTTTTTTCATTTTACGATCCTTTTTAATAAGAAATTCAAAATTTGTGCTGTTAGGGCAGTTGTGCGAGCGGTGACCCGCTTTTAGTGGTGTTGTGGTGATTTTTACGGCTCTTTCAGGAAAGTTGTGCTAATTTTTATCATTCTTTTAGAAAAGCTGTGAGAGCGGCGATCCGCTTTTAGGAGTTGTGCCGATTTTATCGTGCTTCCGGGAAAAGTGCAGGCGGAAATCAGCCTAATAAACAAAACAGCCGCCAAAAAGCGACCGTTCCGTTTTTTTCACAATAATTTCTTTTTTTAATTTGTTTCCCTCATTGTTCTTGAACAACTTGGAAATTACTCAGCAAAGCCGCTTTCTACCAGCTTGATAAGACCCTCAACAGCTAACTGTTCGTCGGATCCGTCTGCGATCACCTTGATAGCTGTACCGCCTACGATACCCAATGAAAGGACGCCCAAAAGGCTCTTAGCGTTTACTCTGCGCTCTTCCTTTTCAACCCAGATAGATGATTTGTATTCATTTGCTTTTTGGATAAAAAAGGTTGCGGGTCTTGCGTGCAGACCGACTGAGTTTTTTACCTCAACTTCTTTTGCAAACATGTTCTTTTCCTCCGTTAAAGTCCTTTACAATACTTTTACAGTACTTTACATACAATAGGGTTACTTTTTATATTTTCCCCTTGCTGTAATTACAGTATATAACGAAAAATTTTTTTAGTCAACAGCCAAAATTGTTTTTTTGAGGGAATTTGGATTTTTTTTCAAAAAACATCAGTTTAAACACCGATAACATTACACATTTGTACTAAATGCACAATTATAATCAACTTGTATGTTAGAGTCAACTAAAAGTTTTCCACAATTGCCGATTTTATGCTGTTTTTTAAGGCAATGTTAGTTTGACTTTACTTAATTTTTTAAGCTGAGAACTGTCAAAAAATTTTTATTTTAGGTGAGAACCGCTCGATTTATCCCCAAAACGGTTTCATTTTTGGTTATTTTTTCGCATTTTTTGAAATATTCCCCATTTCGACAAATACTGTTGACTTATGACAGGAACATTGCTATAATGTTAATATCAGATCAGATGTTAGATCAGATGAGGGGGCAGATGTCTTTTCCTCCCCAAAATGCGGAACAAGAAACACGCAGTTCCGCCAAAAAATCAGGAGATGATGAAATTGAATAAAAAGCGTTTTGCGATCATTGCGGCTCTGCTGCTGTGTCTGAGCCTCACCGCCTGCAATCAGAATGTTGATCTCACAGAGGATCCAAGTCTTTCAAGCAGCGTTTCCGGTTCTGCCGGCGCTTCGGACGAGCCTGCCGAGGGAACACAGCTTACCTCCGCTCAGGGAACTTCTCAGACGGCAGCCACCGTTTCCCAGACCACGGGAACACAGGACACAGAAACCACCGCAGTGACGGTTTCCACCGAGGAAACTACCCCTAAGGAAAGCCAAGCCGCCACAGCGGCAGCGACCGTTACAACAACGACTACCACAACTACAACTACAACGGCCGCCCCCGCCCCGGCTCCCGTTATCACAACTACCACAACGGCGGCGCCCGTTGTCACTACAACCACCACCCAAGCTCCACCTGTCACCACCACGACCACTGCTCCCCCTGTGACTACCACAACAAAGAGCATTGACGATTTTGTTGACTTATATAACATGCGCCTGCAGGAGCAGCAGGAGAAGGATTTTTGCGAACGGGTATTTGAACTTACCAACCAATTCAGAGAAGAAAACGGAAAGACCGCCTTCAAGAGAATGGACGCTTTAGACAAGGCGGCGGTAGTAAGAGCCTGGGAGATCCTTTACGATTACAGAAGCGACCACAAGAGACCCGACGGACGGTCATACGGCACTGTTTTTGAGGATTTCGGCATTGATTGCAACGGCTGGGCGGAGAATATCGCAGCAGGACAGGATTCTCCCGAAGCGGTAGTGGAAGCGTGGAAGAACAGCGAGGGTCACAGAAAGAACATGCTCTCTGACGACTATACATATATGGGAGTTGGAATGTATTACAGCCCTGACGCTAAGTACAAATATTATTGGACGCAGGATTTCTGCGGATTTTAATTAGGTTTTGGATAATAAAAAAGGGGCTGTAAAAATGCCCCTTTTTTGCTCCCAAAAAACTTGGTGCTGATTTGTTTCTCTTAGGAAAGTTGGTGGTAATTTGCTGATTTATAGGAATGTAGTGCTGTTTATGGTTCTCTCAGGAAAGTTGTGCTGATTTTGTTCTCTCAGGTAAGTTGGTGGTAATTTGCCGATTTATAGGAATGAAGTGCTGTTTATAGTTCTCTCAGGAAGGTTGTGCTGATTTTGTTCTCTTAGGTAAGTTGGCGGCAATTTGTTAATTTATAGGAATGTAGTGCTGATTTATGGTTCTCTCAGGAAAGTTGTATGATTAGATGCCTGCTTTTCGGGAAGCTATACGAGTGGAGACCCGCTTTTAAGGAAAGTTGGTGGTAATTTACTGATTTAAAAAGAATTTCAAAATTCCGAAAAAGAATGCT